>JAKROC010000399.1 GCA_024509075.1 Endozoicomonas sp. | reverse complement strand
ATAATCATATAGTGAGTATGAGCAGTCGGAGCTTGTGTCCACCACCTGATCACGATGCCATCATGAGCGGCCTTGCTGTCATGCACTTGAAAAAGCCGTCATTGCTTCAGTTTGACCTGGACTGTGTAAAATACCCTGACGGCCTGCCTAACCTGAAATCGACCTGCTAATGAGGCGATGGGCTGACCGATTCCCCAGATAACGATAGCGGCAACTATTTACTGAACAACCCAGCGTTACCTGAATCAGCACACTTTCTGCCTCTGGCCATGGCCGGTATACCTTGCCCTCAAAACGCATTCATTATCTCCAAAAGACACTTCCCGACTAATGGGGTGCGGCACTTGAAAGATTTGAAGAATACAGCCTTTTCAAGATTGTATTGATTCCTTATTGATGGAATCTGTTTCAACAAAAGCTTGATAATTAATGGCTGTTACAATGGTAAAATATTTAATGACCAGACGGGGGGGGAATTTCCAATTCCACGACTATTTATAGTCATATGCCTGGTCTCCTCCTCCCTGAAATCCAACCCAATACAGCAATCCCGGAAGTTTGTCACTATGCAGAAAAAAATCTTGATTACCGGTTCAACCGATGGCATTGGCGCAGCCACAGCAAAAGCACTGGCAGCCATGGGCCACTATCTCCTTCTCCATGGGCGGAGTGCGGAAAAGTTGCAGGTGATAGCCGCAGAGTTATCAGCTATCCCCGGTTCAGGTTCAGTGGAACAATATGCTGTCGATTTGTCGATGATCGCCAGTGCCGATCAACTGGCAACGGCTATTGGTCAGAAACACGCTCAGCTGGATGTGATTATCAATAATGCCGGTATATTTCGCACACCTTCTCCTGTCACCACAGAGGGGTATGATATTCGCTTTATGGTCAATACCATTACGCCTTATGGTTTAACCCGGAAACTGTTGCCCCTGCTCAATTCATCCTCACGTGTTATTAATCTGTCGTCTGCTGCCCAGGAACCCGTCAACCTTGATGCCCTGTTGGGTAAAGTGCGGATCAATGATGATTTTTCAGCCTATGCCCAGAGCAAGCTGGCACTGACCATGTGGTCTCGTGATATGGCTCAGCCTCTTGGAGAAAAAGGTCCGGCCATTATTGCGGTTAACCCCGGATCGATGCTGGGCAGTAAGATGGTTAAAGAAGGGTTTGGTGTTGCGGGCAAAGATATCTCAATTGGTTCCGATATTCTCTGTCGTGCAGCGTTGAGTGATGAGTTTGCTGCCGCTTCCGGACAATATTTTGATAATGATACCGGAGCATTCTCGGCACCGCATCCGGATGCCCTGAATCCACAGAAAACAGCCATGGTAGTTCAGGCCATCAAGCAAGTATTGGTGACGCTCAGTTAGTTTTCAATCCACCGTCGTTTGATGGATCAAACGGCGCAGGGCTCATCAGCAACCATGCAAAGTTGCAATTCACTGTTTATACGCTAGTTTTAGACTGGTCTCTGCCCCTGTACTCCACGCTGTCCCTGCACTTATTTCCCTTGACATTTTCTGGTGATGATGATTACTGAATCGCTGGCGACATTGACAAGACCTGAATTCGTATCATAAATGCATAACCTCTGTAACCGGAGGGTTGCGACAAAA
>JAKROC010000398.1 GCA_024509075.1 Endozoicomonas sp. | reverse complement strand
CTGGGTTCTAACTCGCTGGCCGAAACTGTGGTCTTTGGTAAAGTGGCCGGTGACAGCGCCGCAGAGTTTGCCAGCCAGAATGTGATGTCGGATGAGGGTAAGCTGGTTGAACAGGCAAAAGCGCACCTGGCTCGTATCGAAAGCCTGCGCAATGCCAACGGTACGGAAAAAGCCTCCCACCTGCGTCATGAAATGGTGAAGGTCATGGAAGACAGTTTCGGTATTTACCGCGTGGGCGAAGAGATGCAGGCCGGTCTGGACAAAATCTCCGAGCTGCGCGAGCGCTTCAGGAACGTCAAGGTAGAAGACAAAACCAAGGTATTCAATACCGAACTGCTGCAAGCGTTCGAGCTGCAAAGCTCGCTGATGGTGGCCGAGTGTATGGCCATCGGTGGTGTTGAGCGCAAAGAGTCCCGTGGTGCACACCAGCGGATTGACGGCTTTGAAGCCCGTGACGATGTTAACTACCTGAAGCACTCCATCACTTTCTACAACGGTGATGCCCAGCCACGTCTGGAATATGAGGACGTTAACGTGACCCGCTTCCAGCCAGAAGAACGTGTCTATGGCGCAGCGGCTGAGAAGCAGGCGGCTGAAAAAAGTGGCGCAAGGAAGTAAGGGGTAGCCAGCATGACTGATAAAACCATAACCATCGAGATTCTCCGTTACAATCCGGACGCCGATGGCAAGCCAACGTACGGCACGTTCACCATTCCTTATGTGGAAGCGTGGTCCATGCTCGATGCCCTTGAGCACATCAAGGATGAGCTGGATTCCACCTTGGCTTATCGTTGGTCCTGTCGTATGGCGGTATGTGGCAGCTGTGGTATGGTAATTAACGGTACGCCCAAGCTTGGTTGTGAGACATTCCTGCGCGATTACTATCCTAACCCGATCCGGGTGGAGCCGTTGGCCAACTTCCCGATCGAGAAGGACTTGATTGTTGACGCTGAAGACTTCATCAAAAAGCTGGAGTCGGTGAAGCCGTATATCATCAACGCCATGGAGAAGCCGGTTACTGAAGGGGTTAACAAACAGACGCCACAGCAGATGGGGCTGTACAAGCAGTTTTCCATGTGTATCAACTGTATGCTTTGCTACTCCGCCTGTCCGCAGATGGGTCTGAATCCGCTGTTTACCGGTCCTGCGGTTATTGCCCTTGGTCACCGTTACAACCTGGACAGCCGGGACGACGGCTATGACCAGCGCACCGAAGTCATTCAGGGTAAAAACGGTGTTTGGTCGTGTACTTTTGTCGGCTACTGCTCGGAAGTCTGCCCGAAGAATGTCGATCCGGCCGCTGCCATTAATCAGAATAAACTCCAGGGCTCCCAGGATTGGGCTCTGTCGTTCCTGATGCCTCGCAAAGGAGATAAGCGATGAGTCGTCGTCCTTATGTGCGCCCCATGAAGCGCACCTGGTTTATGGATCATCCTTTCTACCGCAACTACATGATCCGTGAGTCGTCCTGTGTCGTTGATGGTCTTTACTGCCTGAACCTGTTCTACGGCCTGGTGCAGCTGACCCGTGGTGAGGCGGCCTGGAACAGTTGGGTGGCTTTGCAGGCTCACCCGCTGATGATTCTGTTTACTGTCGTGACGCTGGGTTTGACCATTTATCACGCC
>JAKROC010000397.1 GCA_024509075.1 Endozoicomonas sp. | reverse complement strand
TAATCGCTCATTGCCAGATGGACTATTGTGCATTGAGAACTCTAAAGTCGAGTTTATCAATATCTTCACAAGCTAAAAGATTATAAATTCTTTGAGGTATTTTAGGCTTCCTACTTGGACTTGTCTGTTGATAATCAACTTCCTCTATTATACTAGAGTTAATGTCTTGCCAAGTAAATTTTGAGATTTTCTTTTTTTTGACATCAATTTTGAATTCAACAATTCCTAGAAGAATATCTTCATGTTCATTTGTTATCGGAAATGGTCGATAGTCTAAGCAAACATGACTGCCTTGAACAGTTTTAATACAAGCTGCAAATGTACTTTTTTCGCCTTTTGAAATAACAGGATGTATATAGAGTTCATTTATGCAGTCTTTTTTAAAATCTGATATTGAAAAAGTATCAATCCAACCCTCTGAACTACCACTCTTCCATAATATACCGATGTTCAATTGTTAACTCCTTAGCGCATAACGCCTGCTTCAGCCGCGCCGCCGACGGCGGCGTCGGGTGGAGGGGCGAAGCCCCGGAACGAACTGGAAGCATTTGTTATGTGCCACCTCGCCGGTTAACAAAGAAGTTTGCATAGTTAAGTTAACTGACCTATATTTGAGTTTACTTAACTAGTGATAATGTTAACTAAAGGTGATGATATGACAACAAATTTAATCGACTACATCATTAGAAACAAAGGGTTACGACAGAAAGATATAGCGGAGAATCTTAATGTCAGTAAAGCCCAAGTATCGAAGTGGAAGTCTGGCGAACACATACCACATGAGCGAAGAGAAGAGCTTCTATCAATGGCTGGACTCTTCGGCTATGACTCTGAATGGGCAATACTTGTTGGCTCAGAAAACAACAGTGAACGTTGGATTTCATATATGGCACATATGAATGATATCGTTGATGACAATGTATGTAGCTTTGAGCTGGAAGATGAACCTGAAATATATGCTCCAATCATTCTTACAGCATTAGTTGAGCTGGGGCTTAAATTACCCAAGGTAGCTCCTAGTATTTCTGATATGGAAAAAGACGAATATGAATTTACTGACTTTGATAACTTTATCCATGACTATCTGACATGCTATGGCCCAATGATAGAGTGGAGTAGGGTTTATTTACTATCAGAAGATGATGAACTTTTTGATCACTTTGGAAACATTACGGCCCACTCAATCGATTTAGCTTTAAGGTATGTTAGCGGTAAGAACCTTGAAAAAGTAGGTTTTGATTTGTCAGATCTTAATTCACGATTGTCAGAGATAGACAGAAAGGCAAGAATCGAGATTTCTGCTTTATGCACAAATATGCAGAACCTAAAAATTCCTTTTAAGACAGACTATTTTGATATAGTGAACAATCATCCATATGAAATTGATGACAACCTTTTACACTCTAGTGCTTCTATCTATTCCCCATTGCCAAGCGTAGCTATGAGAGATTTTCTTAGCTATGGAGAGCAGCTTATTCTCGCAGAGACAAAGGCGAATAGGCTTATTCTTGAAGATATAGATAAAAAATTAGAAAAATTACTTCAAAGCCAGTAGGTGTTGATTTTGCTTGGCACATAACGCCTGCATAAGCGGCGGCGCGTCTAGCGCCGTCCGCTGGATGCTCTTGTTA
>JAKROC010000396.1 GCA_024509075.1 Endozoicomonas sp. | reverse complement strand
TGCAAAGCCCACAAGATAGGACTCGGGAAGCTTTTTCAATCAAACTCTCCAGCCTCGGGAACTTCCCAACTCCGTTTAACCTGTCTGTCAGATAGTCCCAGAATGAAAGACCATACAGGCGACAAAGGCACCACATAAGGAGCGCCACTCAACCGGAAGTCGACGTTGTCGGTGGGCATCTTGTAACTCATGGCAACAGTTCCGGTTTGACCGGGCCGTGGGCCAGTGGCCGGTAAAATGCAATGGCGCGCAGGGTAATACCGCCCTCGACGGTGTGCGTGTGGTTGGTAACGTTCCTCCGGCTTCAACTCGATAGATGCAGCCATTGGGTACGGTGGGATGGATCAGGTCGCCCTGTACTACAACTGCGGTTGCCGTGAAAGGTTGACCATGTCAGTCCAATAGTGACATTACGCGCGTCATGGTCAATGGTTATGTGCGTGTCGAAGTATTCGGCTACCTTCAGCGCTCAACACATGGCGGCAACCAAGCCAAGGTGATTGAGGTTCTTGGTCTGATGTTGAATTGACGGTGTTTTGGTGCTCCTCAACACCTGATCCGTCCTTTGAAATCAGATTGCAAAAATAACAATCGGAGCGGTGAAAGACAGATGAACGACATGCTTTGCAGCAATATTCCTTTGGTTTCTCCTTCATCCTGCGTCATTTGCAATAGTTCAGATGTTGAACGGGGGCAATCAAGAGGTATTTGCCGATCGATCAGTCGCTTTTTCCACTCGAAGTGTATTTCCCAATGCTGTAGCGGTAGCAGTTGCGCTTCAAGTGATTTAGGGGAGCGCTGTTGTTGTTTGTTTCATGAATCGATGAGGCGGATGGGGGAATCGGGCAGGAGACCACACGAAACCTCGCCTGCTGGCGCAAATTCTTCCGGCGCTCAGACCGAGCCTGATGCCCCGACGCGGGAAGCCGCTGATAAGATCACGCCGCAGAGTCACTTCCGGCCAGCTGCTCAGGTTCGGATGTTGTTCGATGCTGCCAAAAAGGGCGAGCTTCAACTCTTGAAAAGGTTGATCGACCATGGTGTAAACGTCAATGCCACGGACAAGGATGGTTTCACGCCTTTGCACATTGCTA
The DNA here is from genome assembly GCA_024509075.1 of Endozoicomonas sp. Taxonomy (GTDB): domain Bacteria; phylum Pseudomonadota; class Gammaproteobacteria; order Pseudomonadales; family Endozoicomonadaceae; genus Endozoicomonas. Next base: position 552 of record JAKROC010000396.1, on the reverse strand, counting down.
CCGACAATGGTCGTGTTAAGTGTATGGAAGCACTGATCGGCAAGAAAGCCAATCACCTGTCTGACCTGATGAACTTACTTCGTGAGTCGGGAGGTCCCGCTTTGTCCGTTTTCCTGGGGGGGAGAAACCCTAAAGACCTGATCTCATTAATCGGGAATGTAGGGAGCTTTTGTAGTCTGGTGTCTAAGTGGTACGTGCCTAAGCTTTACGAAGACTGGGGCAGCGCTGATGTCAACAAGCGACGGAAAGAAACTGGTGAAACGCCTCTGCACATTGCCACTCGAAGCGGTAACGTTGACTGTTTGACGATCCTGGTTGCCACGGGAGGGGATGTCAATAAGCAACTGAAAACCACTGGTGAAACGCCTCTGCACATCGCCGCCAGCAATGGCAACCATAACTGTTTGCAAATTCTATCCGGTTATATATATATACCCATATCCGATGATAAAAAAGCCAGTGTGCAGGAACTTTATGATGAAGGCATCCGCAATATAAAAAAATACCCGAATTGACTAAAAAATAACAAATTGTCGTGTATTGGTTACGTTT
>JAKROC010000395.1 GCA_024509075.1 Endozoicomonas sp. | reverse complement strand
TAGGGTATTCGCTCACCCCGGTCACATAGTATTTCTATGCTCCCGGGGCTTCGCTAATTTGCCGCCTCGAATCAACTTGAAATCCATTGAGTATAGGTTCTACCTTAGTACTCTCATTACCCAATCAATAGGCTTACTCAAGCGTGCATCAGCCTCCAGAAGATTGACAATCTCGGTCAATCCTTTTCTTCTGGCTTTTGTCAGTGCAGTATCCGGTGCCAGACTAATCTTGTTCAAATTTGTGCGTGGGTCGTTGATTAGTAGCCTTGCGCACTCAGCATGCTCAAACTTTATGGATAATATCAATGATGTATCGTTATAGTTGCTTGCTTTATTAACCTGTATGCCATTGGCGGTCAGCAACAACCTGACACACTCTACCTGACCGTTGGCGGCAGCACAATGCAGGGGCGTCCGACCGAAGTTGTTCTTTTTATTAACGTCAATGCCGCAGACAGCCAGCAACAACCTGACACACTCCACCTGACCGTTGGCGGCAGCACAATGCAGGGGCGTCCAACCGGAGTTGCTCCTTTTATTAACGTTAATGCCGTGGGCAGCCAGCAACGCCCTGACACACTCCACGTGGCCGTTCCCGGCAGCGTAATGCAGCGCCCTGTTGCCAAGTTTATTCCTCCCGTTAACATCAATGCCGCAGACCATCAATAACGTCCTGACGCACTCTACGTGACCAAACCTGGCAGCACACATCAGGGGCGTCCAGCCACCGTCAGTCCTCTGGTGAACATCAATCCCGTCAGTGGCCAGTAACGCCCTGAGGCATTTTACATGGCCATGTTTGGCAACCCTGTTCAGGGGCACAAAGCCTGAGTTGTCTCTCTGGTTAACCTTCGGATTATCCAGTTGCAACAGATATTCCAAGCCAGGCAAATAACCGGAACGGGCAAAAAAAGCCAGAGGGCTCTCTCCCTCAGAGTTCATGCACGTGGCCAATTGATCACAATGACCAGTTAACAACAGGTTGGCCAGGGTTTCTGCTTGCTGTAGCCTGAATGCCTGCATGAACAGTCGCCGGCAATCATCAGGCGTCAGCAGCCTGTTAATGTCGTCGGATGAAAAATCAGAAATCTGCCAGCTTGCCATTTTCTGTGTGATTGGCAAAACATCCATTCCCTGTTGCTGCAGCCTCAGCAAAACCGGCTTCGCCAGTGATGTATTGATCAGCCATTCCAGAGTATCTGCAAGAATGAGTGTCGGATTAGAGGCATGACAGTCACATACACATTGAGACAAATTTTCTTTAAAGGTATCGCCGTATTTAATCAGTTTGTCGCAGAGTTGACTGGAAAGTGCCTTAATTGTCTCCGCGGGTATTTTTCTGAGCTGTCCGGCGTGTTGCAAGAAAAACGAGGCAATATGCTCAGCCTTGTTCGTTTGCTCCATCGCCTGAGTGAGCAGGGCATAAGAGGTTGTCTCTGGCCAGGTTGAGAAGTCAATTGAGGTTAAATGAGGCAGCGTCAGGGTGATGTGATTATTCGCATCAAAATGACACGCCTGCTCTGATGGCAACAGTTGGTCATGTTTGAATACCCAGAAAAAAAGCCTATCAATTGTCCCAATGTACAATACTGAATCAGTACCTCCAGCGATAGCAGTGAACACTTGAGCCGATGACTCACTGAAATGACTTACT
>JAKROC010000394.1 GCA_024509075.1 Endozoicomonas sp. | reverse complement strand
CATAGCCATGAGGAATTACGATAATCATCCTTTGCTGGGTGCTGAATAGTTACCAGCGGACACTCGCTCCGCTCGAGAGGAAAGGGGTCAGGAGGAAAGGAGGAGGAAAGGGGTCAAAAAGGAAAGGGGGTCAAAGGAAAGCAAAAGGAAAGTGAAGGAAAGGGGTCAGGTCTTTCTTTGTGAAGGAAAGGGGTCAGGTCTTTCTTTGTGCATTGGAGCAAAGTTTGAGCCCTACCTAAGAATCTATCTCAGTATGTCCAGCACCACACTATTCCTATAATAGCGGCACCAAAACTCAACACACTATTCCCTGAAGAGCCGAAAATAAAAATCCCTCCCAATCAAAACACAAAATGCACCATGAACTCCCCATCCCTATTCCCACCGGAAATGCACAGCATTACCCTGTCGGACATGCCCGTAATTTTCGTAACTTCATTTAATGACCCGTCGAGAAGAGCACACCTTCTAAGCCGGTTTAAAGCATTTCTAGTTACCTACTGGATGGTTTCAGCAGTACCGAACCGGTAGACGTAAAAATAGAAGGGATTGTGGAGCTGATCAGCAGCGCAGGCAAGCTGCAAATCAGAAATGGAGAGGGCGAACTGTTTAAAATCCGGTTCAGCAAAAAAATGTACCAGGCAGTAAAACCATTGCAAATGGGCGACACCGTCAGCCTGCTTGCCAATGAGAAAATGGTCTTTAACAGCACCACCCAGGAAGAGAAAAAGAGCTACAGCCTGATCAGGTTTCACCATCCTCGGTGAACCGCCATATGCGTACTCACATGTATGGTGGCGTGGGGGCTAGAGGTTAGAGACCTCCTGCTACCTGATTTATGCTTCTTGCACTATCCTTTTTTTACTTCAATCCTTTCCAGCAAATCATATCTTGCTTGAATAAACTTCTCTAACCTTTGCATTTCATAATCAGTATCAAAATATTGAAGAGTGTTATTTTGTAATGCATTGATATTGTTGTTTTGTGAATCTAGATTATTAAGCTTAAATTGAACCATATACCAGTTTCCTGCACAAATAAAGGGAATAATTTTTTTCTTATCGGCGGTTCACCGAGGATGGTGAAACCTGATCCACAAGTCTTTTAGTGAAACACGCTTAAGGTTTGCAAGAAGGGAAAAGATGTAGGGTCTTTCTTTGTTCATTAAAAAAGCAAAATTTAAGTACTGCCCCAGAATCTATCTCATTATGACCAGCACCACACTTTTTCGATGAGAACGAAACCAAAACCCCTCTCAATCAAAACACAAAATGCACCATGAACTACCCACCCCTATTCCCACCGGGCATGCACAGCATCACCCTGTCGGACATGCCTGATATTTTTGTCACCCCATTTAAAGACCCATCGAGAAGAGCACACCTTCTAAGCCGGTTTAAAGCATTTCTGGATAGCCTGAAAGATTTCCCAGTTGCGATGGAGATCTGGATTGATGGTTCATTTTCAACCCAAAAAGAAAGCCCGCAAGATATAGACCTGTTGGTGGTGGCAGATGTGCATGGAATTAACGCCTTGCCTGCCAACCAACAGCAACAGTTGTTCGATATTTTCGAAAGCAATGAGGCGATCAGACTCCGATATGAATATGCTAAACCAGCGGATTAATCAATTATCAGCCGATGCCGTAAAGCGTT
>JAKROC010000393.1 GCA_024509075.1 Endozoicomonas sp. | reverse complement strand
AGCCGGCAGCACAGGTAGCCGGTGGGGATGAGTCGGCAGAGCAGGAGCCGGCAGCGCAGGTAGCCGGTGGGGATGAGTCGGCAGAGCAGGAACCGGTTTTACCAGAGAAAGTATGGCAACAGGGTGTCCCAAGTCTACAGCCTGACGCAACAAGCTCGCAGCAATCCGTGGCCACCGCTGGGGCCAGCGATTTGCAGGGTGCCAAAGCTACAGGGGAAGTCGGACAGTTCGAAATGACCATTGATGGCGGCAAAACGGTGAGCATGGCCCAGCTCGCTCAGAACCCGGAAAAGTACGACCTTAACTGCGCCGATGTGGTTCGCGCCTACTTTAACGCGATGGAGGGTTCTGAGGAGAGCAAAATCCAGAAAATCTATCGTGTTTTTTCCGGTGCCCTGATCGGTGTTCGTGCATTGAACAATGTGGCTTTTGAGGGCAAAGATGCTACGCCTGACGTGCCGGTCAGAGACTGGATATACGACAATATATGCACAAGAATCATAATACCGTTGTCTGCTATTGAAAACCGGGGCGTAGTGGACAATATGATGAATGAGCAGGAAAAATCCAGGGTTTTGAAAGTTTTTGGCAAGGTTTTCAACAATCAGCCGCTCACTGCAGAAGATGAGGATTTCATGCAGGGAGTCATTAACAGTGTTATTGACGAAAAAGCCTTGACTAAATCCAGCTATGGCTCGAAAAAAGGGATTAATTCAATTCTGACAGCTTTGTTCATGGTCTTGCACCTGGGCATATTGTTTGCCGACTTTGTCACAGCCGTAAGTGACTCCGACGGTAAATCGGCTCTTGACCCACTGTTCCAGAAATCCATGGGGCTCATGAATGTTGGGCTGGTTTACAAGCTGTTCTACCGGCCTGTGCTGGAGGTGGTGAATATGGGCACGTTTGTTATGCAGCACGGGTTAAAGAATATGTCCCGTTACTTTATGCTGGCCGCCTGGAACGTCATTGGTCGTTCAATCACTTCAGCCCCGGCGCTGCCTTTATGGAATCTGAATACCACTAACTTTGACACGTTGGCAACCTTGGTAGACAGTGCAGGGACAACCGGTCATGACCAGTCAACTCACACCAACCTGCGCAAGGCAACGCTGGAGTCCAATATAGACCAGTCCAGGGCTTTGTTGCACACCTTTGTTTCCAATCCGCAGCTGTGGGAGCAAGCGTTCGACCAGAGTTCAGATTCAGACACCCTTAACAAAATGGGAGATTTTGCCAGTGTGCTATCCCAGCGGCTGGATTTAGTGGCCAAAGATCTGGAGCTGTTTTCCCAGTCACTTCAGGTAGAAACGGTTGAGCCTGACATGCAGCCTGCCAAGGCACAAGAAACGAAAACGTGGGTGTAAGGTAGTGCGCTTATCCCTGCTGTAACGGTGTCGTATGGTTAGAACATACGGCACATTTCGGCTCTTTTGAAATATTGGTAAGGCAAATGCAATTGAGAGATAACATTGTTAAAAACTCGCAGACCAAGCATTTCTTTTAGAATGCATTAAAAAAATACTTGGCTGCATCTTTCCCTTTTTGCAAATAGCTTGCGAAACTCACTGGCATTTAGAGAAATATGAATCAGTTTTCGGTAATTGTCATTTATGGCAATATTTGCCCGGTACGTAACTCTCATTGTCGGCTATCCGCAAG
>JAKROC010000392.1 GCA_024509075.1 Endozoicomonas sp. | reverse complement strand
ACTTACCCAGATCAGCGGCGGCTTTTTTCAATCCTTCTTCAGATTTAGCATGAGGATTTTCTGCATCAAGAAGATCTGGCTGACTGGCATAATTCACATAATCCTTTGATGCCGAGAAACAATAACCGTATACACACCCTTTGGAAACCTCAAGCTCATCGTCAAAAAGTGTTTTTTTTACTCTCTTTACTGAAGAACTGCGTGATTCACAAGCCCAGCTGAATTTTGCTTCAGGAACAGAAAATATAAATTTACACACCGGTATTTCACTTGCAAAATGATTACCTGAAAACTGATCCTGCAAGACTCTATGCATTTTTAGTTCTCGAGTAAAGTCTTCCCAGCTTTCTTGCTTTCTCTGAAACTTTAGATATAAAACCTCCCCATCAGAGAGGATCAACTGTATTGACCGACCACCACAAACGCTCTTCCGAACAGCGTCATCCTCCAGCATCGATTCTATTTGTGCGTCATTCAAACTCACACTTGCTTTTAAAATATTATCTTTTAGTTCATGCTCAATCCTGTACCCCACTTCTAAATCAGGAGGTAAAAAACCACTGTGTTTATAACAGGCGATGACGAGATCAGAAAAAAATGGGTTATGACATTCGTGATTAATGCTTGCCGTAGCATACAAATCTTCTATTTTAGAACACAAAACAGAACACTGACTTGCCTGGGCCATTTTGATAATGCCATGAAGCTTTTCAGTCAGAAACAAAGACTCGTCCTCTTTAGAGGCCTGGTATATTTTTTCTCGTCGTTCGAAGCGCGAGCAATAAACCATATCTTCAATTTGATATCTCAGGCATTGCAATACGCCGATCTTTTTAAAAAGCACTCCTTGTTCTTCTGAAGCAAACTCCTCCATAAACCGGTCTAATTTTTTTTCGTTAATGGCCCTCTTACCCATTTTTATAATCAGATACAACCAATCATCATCATCAAAACACTGAACTCTCTCGTGTAAAAATTCTTTCATTAGTGATGCTTTGTAATCACCTCCAGAAATCGTGTAACCACGGGGCTTTATTAAAGCTTTGTACCGTTTTGCTTCTCCACTGAATAGACTGACTTCTCGCCTTCCGAAAAACCCACAAGTTCTGGCCGCCAGATTTCTCCAGTTGGGCATGAGACTGACCGATTCACTCGAATCATTACAATAAGATGAGTTCACAGTGGGAATTGATGATGAATTCATAACTACTTAGCCATATTGCAAAACAAGAAATTATGTATACTAAAAAGCTGGGGTCTGGTCAATTCCCAGAAACACAATCTGACCTTTCTGACTGGCTTCTGCTTTGTTATTCTTACCCATGGTTTACTCCGTTTCTTGTTATGAAGGATGTCCGAGTAACTCATTCTGTTTTGGCTCATTTGAAGCCATTTTGGGAGCGGGGCGAACCATTCCATTAGGTCTTTCATTGTGCAAATAACTTTTTTTATCACTATAAACGACAATTATTATGCACAATGAAAGACCTGACCCTAATTTCCTAATTTCCTCTAATTTCCTTGAAAAGCTTCGGGAACGATTTGTTCGCATCCACTGTACACGACAATTTTCATGAGGCCATCTCCCGCTTGACCTCAAACAACAGCGCTACTGCCGCACATATTTCTTCCAGCCATGTATCAACGTGATCAAGAATCCTGGCAA
>JAKROC010000391.1 GCA_024509075.1 Endozoicomonas sp. | reverse complement strand
TTGCTCAATGAATTGGTTAGCGTTGGCTGTTAGCCAATACTCCTTTATTCAGATAGATCAGTATAGACAGGTGCTTTAGTGTAGTTGCTTAAAAACGTTTGCCTTCAAATGTGAGTGAAGAGAAAAAGAAAAAAAAATGACAGCTTAGTAAATGGTACATCGACAGAAAAAACCTGTAGTTTTTATTTAAATGCGATAGCATTTATTGGATGCGGAGAAGGATTATTGCTTTTTTTAATTTAGTTTGGCGGTAATGGCCTGTAATGAATCATTGCATTCGATATGAAGACAATCGTCTGCCTGTCATGACATCGTGTGAAAGAAATAAAGGATGGTAAAATGAATTGTCACTTGTCAGCCGAAAGAAGAATTGGTGCCAAGGTAACGAGCAAACCGAGACGAAAAACGTTGAGGGAAAAATGACGGAAAGACAGAGGATTGAAAGGGAGATAAAAAATTAAAAGCGAAATTTGCCACAGTCGCGTGTTGAATAATTCTGGCGGGGAATTAATTCGAAAATTAATATGGTATTCGTATCTTAATTTCTATAATCCTTCAGCCTTAATGAGTGACTAGCATCTAATTTCTCCTTACAATATCGACCTCGAATAACTAATCAGGGTCATGAGAAGAAAGGAATTGATCAACAATCAACAAAGCTCTTGATTGTTGAACAAATTCTCCATGTCAGCACCTTAGGTAATGTATAGAACAGTATGGTGATTTATTATATTGATGTTTAGGAGTAAAGGTTTATTGGGACCGACTAACAAAACTATTGTAATAACCACAGACATCATCCCATCGACTTACAATTTTCAAACTGAAATGGATAGCAATTTCTTTTGAGCAATTTACAAAATTTAAAAGAATTCTATGGCAGGAAAGACTAATCTTTTAATTACCGTGCGTGAAAAAGTGTAAGGAATTCGGGGTTCTCAGAAATCGCTCTTGAAAAATCGCTTTCCTACTCAAAATAACAGAATATGGCACATTTTTTTCGCAACGGACGGTCTTTTAACACCCAAAATTTCCCTTAACTATAGGTACAAATTGAAGATATATCTTTAATCTACAAACGTGTTTGCGTGAAAGTTAAATTTTGCAAATCAGAAGGGCAAGTTACACAGCCTATTAGCCTATTCTCTAATTTACGACGCGGTCGCCTTTAACTTTGTCCTTGTATCGACTATGTATCGGTAAAGATTTCGTCGAATTCAGTCTAATGGGCGACAAGGAAAGGCTAAATTAATTTACATTGACAAATACCGAAATAAGGAAAGACTCATCGATAGTAGAATTATCACTTAAATGGCAAACACCGCTACTGAGATTTTACGTAATAGCACCTTGGCGAACTATTTTAGATAATTTCGTGAGTTCCAGAGAACAACTTCAGCGTCACACAGCGAGAACTTAACTTCCCACACCGCCACAGAACTCCAATTTAATAATGAAGGTGATTTCGTGCTGACCTCGTTTCAACATGTTGGCAGTTCAGTCCCTCTAAATTGACGTGTGTTTTTTCTTGTTCACGACACGTGAACACGTTTTTGACCTTGTTTCGACTTTTTGCGGTCACTCACCGTTGTTGTTTTATTTTGTTTTTTTGTTTTTTTTGTTGCGGTCTGTGCTACTGGGTCTGAAGAGGGTTGGGGATAATTTGCTG
>JAKROC010000390.1 GCA_024509075.1 Endozoicomonas sp. | reverse complement strand
TGGGTCATGATCTCTTTCAGCGTCAGGGCTGAATCGGAAATAACCTGCATATTTTTCAGAGTATTCAATAACTCTTCGGAAGGTTGATAAACAGTACCCGTCTCAACGCCTGCTGTTTGCATTGGAAATCCGTATTTGGTGGCCAATGGCTCCAGCATGTCCATGGCATTAGCGACCAGCTCATCCAATGACTCACCATCAACCCAGACCAAACCCTGAGATCCTACTCTTGTGTCACAAACAGTCAGGCTGAAGGACTGTTCCACCCTTTTCAGTTCAGCAAATATGGCATGAGTTATATCGTCTTCAATCCTGGAGACGCCGATTTGTAATTGAGTTGAAACGTCTGCGTCAGCAGGGAGCGTTGCTGCTTTCTTGTTAAAAGCAGCAACCATCTGATCAAGTAATACTTTGACGGACTGAAACGGCACGCCGTCGTTGAGCTTATCGACCAAGGTATCAATAAGGTCTGTTATTTTGTTAACGTAATTGCTTAAAGTTTTTATCTTCATGTTAAGTCGAAAAATTTTTGAGTCATCCTCGTCCTCTAGCCAGTTCTGAAATGTAAGCTCCTGTAAGATCAATCTGGCAAGAAACGGCAGTTCGGCATATCCGCTCCCCCAGAAAATGGAATTCACCATGTTTTTTACGGCGGCCGGGATTGTGGCACCAGCATAACTGGCAATAGTCAGTGCAATCACATCCCCCATGCACACCCCCTCTGTCACGGCGGCAGTGTGCGCAAGCAACTGCAGCGGGTTCCAGGTAAAGCCATACATGATGACAGCAGACAGTGGGAAACTGCCGGATGTGATGGCGAGCTGTTCAATCTTCGACAGAAAATCGCGAACCATATAGACAAATGCTTCCATCAAATTTGTTCCGACGGCCGACTCCAGATATTCACTGTTGATATAATTCAGGACATTAATCTTAAAGGCCAGTCGTCCAAGGGCTTGATATTGTGCTTGTGCTATTAATTGTGCGACTTGCTCATTATATTCCCTTAAATAATCAGCCATTCGTTGTGGCTGACTGAGCTGTTTGCCAAGCTTCTTGGCATCTTCCGTGGTTTCAAAGCCTTGATGAAATGAGAGCGCAAAATCAGTACGCATGGCAGCAAACCCACGTAAAAAGTTGAGTAGTTGTGGGGTCATGTACGCATTATTAATGTCAGATTGAACATTGATGAGGTTTATCAGCCGATCAAAAAAGTCAATCTGCGGAATAATCATTCTTTTTGATCGATCATGACTGGGAGCTGTCATTGGTTCAGAGGTTGTTGTCAGTGTTGTTGTCGTATTGAAATATTGAATCATGTCGTGTACTCCCTCCTCGACGATGTGCTCATAATGTTGAGCAACGTGGGGGAGGGTGCCATTAATCGTAGTAACGAAAGCAGAGATGCCGTCCAACAGCATAAATGATTCAAGGTCGCGGATCGTTGAATCAATAAACGAGATTAATCCAGATGCATTAACGGCTGGATACTGTTTCTCAAAGCTCAGCAGGTCATTTTTCAGCATGCCAGCATTGGTTGTGTTGCCCATCCCGTCCATTATATTGATTAATTGTTGCTCCAGCATGGCTGGGCTGGTGACATTGGTCATCACTGAGCTGAACGGTCCAATGGCGGTGGCAGACATATCAATTAGCCCACCTGAGGAGTACC
>JAKROC010000039.1 GCA_024509075.1 Endozoicomonas sp. | reverse complement strand
TGTATTTTGCTGGGGCAGCACAGCGTTATCGAACAGGTGGCCCGGGATAATGGCACCCTGGCCGAGCGTCGTCTGTCGCCACCCGCCTTCCGCTATCAGCTGGTGCAACGCGCTCAGGCAGCCAACAAGCGTATTGTGTTGCCTGAAGGTGACGAACCGCGCACCATTCAGGCGGCAGTGATCTGCCAGGAGCGTGGCATTGCCCAATGTATTTTGCTGGGGCAGCACAGCGTTATCGAACAGGTGGCCCGGGATAATGGCATCACTCTGCCAGAAGGGCTGGTGATTATGGAGCCGGCAAGCATCCGTGGGCGTTACATTGAGCCGATGGTTGAGTTGCGCAAGAGCAAGGGGCTGAATGCGCCCATGGCCGAAGCGCAACTGGAAGACACCGTTGTTCTCGGTACCATGATGCTGGCCATGAATGAGGTGGATGGCCTGGTTTCCGGCGCTGTGCACACCACGGCCAACACCATTCGCCCAGCCTTCCAGTTGGTCAAGACCAAAAAGGAAGCTGGTGGCCTGGTCTCGTCCATTTTCTTCATGCTGCTGCCTGGTCAGGTGCTGGTGTACGGCGACTGTGCCGTTAACCCGAATCCGAATGCCGAGCAGCTGGCCAATATTGCGATTCAGAGTGCCGACTCGGCCAAAGCGTTTGGCATTGAGCCGCGTGTGGCCATGATCAGCTACAGTACTGGTACTTCTGGTGTTGGGGCTGATGTTGAGAAAGTCCGCGAGGCCACTGAGATTGTACGTTCCCGTCGGCCTGACCTGGTGATTGATGGTCCGTTGCAATACGATGCCGCCACGGTTGAATCCGTGGCCCAGAGTAAAGCACCGGGCAGTGATGTTGCTGGCCGTGCGACCGTGTTTATATTTCCGGATCTGAACACAGGCAACACCACCTACAAGGCGGTGCAACGCAGTGCCGATGTAATCAGTGTTGGCCCGATGCTGCAAGGGCTGAACAAGCCGGTTAACGATCTTTCCCGTGGCGCTCTGGTGGACGACATTGTTTATACCATCGCCCTGACCGCCATTCAGGCTGAAAACGACTGAGTGTGTTGCGTTGACCAAAGCTGGGCTTGCCCGGTTTTGGTTATACCCGTCGCCTTTCAAGTTGCTACTTTGTTGGCTGTATTCACTCACCCCTGTCACATAGTATTTCTATGCTCCCGGGGCTTCGCTCATTTGCCGCCTCGAATCAACTTGAAATCCATTGGGTATAATCAGTTAGCGCAAGGCTGGTAATGCAATGTGCGGGTTAAGAGAGGCTTGGCCTGAACCGAGTCGTCCCTCGTTGCATAATGTAAAGCAATAATTCCCGCGCAAATCCGTATCAATCAATAATTTCCACGGCCGCTATTAATGAGAAGTTCAACTTAACAAAGAAACTGTGCGGCGATGAGAGTTAGAAAAACCCTGATTTTTCCCCTTGAGCAGCAATCCGTGGAAAGTCTTTCCAGGCATTCACTGCTTTATCGCGCAAGCAACTGGCTGGACAGTGCCATGCGCTCTATTCAGGCAACCAGGGTCGGTGATGCCACTGCCGATGGAGCCAGACTCATACAGATACCCATGACAACTGTCCGCTTCCGGCGTAGTTTGTTGAAATCGCGACACTTCATGACGACCCGTGAACGCCTGCCGGCATGCACCCATCTGCAACGCCCCGGGCCTTACCACTGGTAACCAATACCCATTCGGATACGGCTATCGGTTTTTTTGGTTTGGCCCACCGGATCGCTGTCGTAATCCAGGGTGTGGGTCAGATTCCAGCTGATGCGATCAGTCAGACTGATTTTAATTCCCTGGTTGATGGTGACCAGAGTCGTTGAGCCTCCCATACGAAAAAATGTTCTGCTGCTGGCGAAATATTGCCACTTGTTGGTGATTTGCTTAACGTAATTAAAGATCCAGGTCAGGGCGTAATCTCGTTGTATGTCTCTGTCTTCATACCTTTCCCAGAGTTGACTCAAACCCGCGCTGGTTCTCAGGGAGCCATTGGCCGTTTCCCAGAACCGATAGCCAAGCGTCCCGCCCAGAGATGTGAGGACTTCCAGGTCTTCTGTGGAGTCGTGCTCCTGTTCGGCAGCGGCCTGGACGAACCAGTGTTCGTTAAGAAAACGGCTGTAGGAGTAGCCAATGTTCCATAACGAGGTCTTGATACCGTCATCGATTTCCACTTCGATGTCCCAGTACAGGGCGTTTTTGTTCCACTGGTCGTTGATGTTTAATTTGCCTTCGACACCAAATAACAGGTCATCTTCATTGCCATAGTTGCCGTCCAGTATTGCGGTCAGGTTACCTCCAAGCTCCCAGGTGTCGGCAATAGCGGGCTTTTCAGTGTTGATAGCCGCTACCGGCCACGCTGCAGAAAAACTGTGTTCCTGACCATCTGCCCCGATCACCGTAATGCCGTTTTCCTCTCCCTTGATCTGTCGCAGGCTGGCCTTTTGTTCGCCGATTAAACCGACCCAGAATGATTTGTCAGAGTCCAGCGCTGATACGAAGCTCCAGTCCAGCACAAGGGTGCCGGCGTAATCAGTTTTCAGGCTCAGTTTGCCAGCATCAAGTTTGATGATGTCGCCAGTCAATACATCCCCATTACTCATCCAGACGGTATCAGCAGACGTTGGCTGAATACCAAAAAGGAAAGCAAACCCCAGTAGTCTGATCCAACAAAAAAAGCCCCTCCGGAGCAGCATAGAACCAACTTCCCCTCAACAGGTGACAGCCACCCGAAAATATCCAAAAGACCAAAGAATCCACAATAATACCAGTCAAATCAATGATAATTCTTGTTATATCTTTTCCTTCCCCATGACGAATTTTTCCAATATCCTGATTCTCAGTCAGCTACTGACATCGAATACGAGGGGTTAGAGCCGATGGTTGCCTGTACCAGATTGTTTTTGCCTTAGAATGGAGCGTCTATATTGAGTGCCCCCTTTAGCCCTTCGGAGGTTTGGTTCCTGCTCAGCAGGATTCCGGCAGGTTGTGTCGTCACTTATGGTCAGCTGGCTGATATGACGGGTGCTCCCGGTTATGCCCGGGTTGTTGGAAATATTCTCAAACAACTGCCGGCTGGGAGTGACCTGCCCTGGCATCGGGTGATTAATTGCAAGGGGCGGATTTCTTTTCCTGAAGGTTCCGCTCGCTACGACTCACAAAAGCGTCGACTTGAGCTTGAGGGGGTGATGGTTGTGTCGGGGAAAATCAACCTCAAGGCTCACCAGTGGCACGGAGAATAATTATATGAAAGGTGCACCAGAAGACATCGCCCTGGCGGTAGAAATTATCCGCCAGCTGGAAAACCTGGCTTACCCGGAAGAGAGCATCCTCAAGGCAATGGTTCATGTGTGCCAGGATACGCTCAACAAACTACCAGACGACGGTACTCGTGAGTATTGGCGTCAGACATTGTTGACTGAGCTTAGCCCAGAACCGGACATATCCCGGGCGCACTGAGTGACAGGCCTGAAGTATTAGGCATTGGGAAAAAGCAGCCGATAAATACAAGTGCTGTGCCGGTGGCATTCTGTGAGTCGTGACATGTAAATATGATTGCGGTTTTCGCCAAAACTTGTTTCCTGAACGAAGAAATTAATCCTACCTATCAAGCGTAAGAGGATGTATCATCGTGGCGGATTGAGGTTATATCTATACCCAATGGATTTCATGTTTCTACGCGGCGGCAATTGAGCGAAGTACCGGGAGCGTGGAAATGCTACGTGACCGGGGTGAGCGAGCGCAGCCAACAAAGTAGCAACTTGAAAGGTGACGGGTATGACAGACTATAAACCATTTATAACTGCTGGCGGCTTGAACTTGAGCCGTATTCACAGGCTGGGTTGGCTGCTTGCCTTTATGGCCATCCCATTGTACAGCTGACGTAAACCTAAAGGATTACAATGAACAGAAAATTTATTGCTGCCGCTATTTTAGCTATGTCAGCAGGGGTGGCCCACGGGGATCTCGCCTCTGATTTAGCACTTATGCCTGCAACTGAGGCGTTATCTGTTGCGGTACAGACACAAAACATACCTGTTGGTCAGGTCGTTGCCTCTGCTGTGGCAGACTTGGGGAATAATTCTGACCTGATTTACTTGCTGGTCAGTACAGCTGTGGCAGAGTATCCTGACCAGGCCGTGCAGATTGTTTATGATGCAATCCTCGCGTCGCCTGCCATGTGGCCTAACATCGAAAGTGCTGCCCTTGCCCAGCTGGGGGACGACCCTAATGCTCAGCAAGCCGTTGCTCGGTCCAGCCAGCTTGCCCTGGTTGAGACTGGTGTTGAAGTTGAGACAGAAACGGTAGCGGAAGTTACAGAAGCACCCGCTCCTGTTGCTGCTGCTGCCGTCCCACCGCCTCCACCGCCTCCATCTTTCAGCGGCTCCGCTGACAGACCTGCTGGAGTCAGCCCGACCTCATAGTAGAGTAGTTGATCCCGATAAGCTCCCGAAAATTCCGGGAGCTTTTCCTTTGTCCTCCGTCCCATCAATTCCCTGAGATAAATTCGGGAATGTGATAATTTTTTTTCTCCTGCTTCCGATATTCTTGTAAATGCCCTGTTGACTGTCAGCAACCGTGAATACAAGAATGCGATCATTTTTTCTGCTGTTAGCAATCTCTTTTCCTGCCGGTGCTTGTGACTGTTCCCGTAGTAGGTTGCCTGTTTTTGGTGCTTATGAGGTCGCCACTTTACATTCTGTCAAGCAGCTTAAGGTAGAGACTCTGGTTGACAGTGGTGCTACAACGACAGCACTGGATGCCAGAAATATAAGGATGCACGTCAATCGTCTGGGGCAACGCTGGGTTTATTTTGATTTTGTCCACAGGCCCTCGGGCAAGACCGTTGCCATGCATCAGCCGGTCAGTCGGGTGGTCAGAATTATCACGCACTCAGGCCCACCAAAAGCCCGGGCTGTGGTCAGGGGAACCATCAGTGTAGGAAGAATTGAGCGAACGGTAGAAATGTCACTGATCAATCGTAGCAATTTTCCACAGCAGTTATTGCTTGGCCGCAACTTTCTGAAAAATACTGCCCTGATCGATTCAGGTAGTAGGTTTTTGCAATAAGGAAATTGAACAATGGTCAATTACTCCTGCCTGCGGGGCCACTTGTTGAGCGGTTTGCTTATTGTTTTTATGCCCTTTGCCGCACTTGCCAACGTTCTGCACAGAGCCGTTGAGCCTGCTCAGGTATTACTGGACATTACCTTGCACAACAATGACCTGACCCTGTTTCTGTCGATACCTGCCGCTGTCATGCCCTGGATGTCTGTTGAAGACACGCCGCAAACACTTGTTGAGGATTTGCGTAAGCCTGCGAGGCATTGGGGAGTCAACAGCAAGGCTAAATGTTCCGCACTAAATAGACGTATTTTTTTAGCCGGCCAGGATATCCAGGTGGTGTATGAATTTGCCTGTCTGGCGCCAAACCGGCTGGAGCAGATTCACCCAAAGCTTCAGGCTTTGTTGCCTGGGTTAAAACAGATAAATACCTGGGTATCGACGGATAGTTCGCAGAACAAGCAGGTAGTGCCTATCCCCGGGGGAATCATTAAGTTGCCTGCACCAGACAGGTAAAGACAAAGGATTGATGCTATGGATAAGCCGCTGGCTGTGGTCATCGACAGCCTGACAGTTCAGCTTGCGGGCAACTATTGCCTGGAGATTTCCTCCCTGGCCGTGAAACAGGGCGAGGCAGTGTTATTGTATGGTGAAAATGGTTCGGGTAAAACCACGCTGATGAAGGTGCTTTCTGGGCTGGTGAAACCTGATGCAGGAGTCTTGAAGGTGCTTGACCGGGATCTGACGACTATGACTGATCAGCAGGTCAGTCAGTTTCGGGCTGACTGTATTGGCCATGTATTTCAGGAACTCAACCTGATCCCCTTCCTGATAGCAATGCAAAACATTGTTCTTCCCTGTGGCCTTTCTGCAAGTCGGGCGGGTAACGCGGCCAGCTCTGGCTTAACGCCTGAATACGAGGCTTACCAGTTAATGGCCAGGCTGAAGTTTGAGGATCCTGACCGTCTTAAGAAAGATGCCGACCAGCTCAGTCGGGGGTTGCAGCAGCGCATAGCTATTGCCCGGGCGCTAATGGGCAAACCCCGGCTGGTTCTGGCTGATGAACCTGCCTCGGCCATGGGAAGCTACAGCCGTAAGCTGGTGTATGAGTTGCTGACCACGTGGGCCAGGGAAAACGACAGTACTCTGATATGCATTAGCCACGATGAACAAGCCGACGTACTTTTTGACCGTCGGATAAATATCAAAGACATAAACAAGAATGCGGAGTTAAATCCTCTATGGTAATTCTGCAAATGGTTACAAAAAGCCTGCTTCGGCGTAAAAATCGAGTAATAATTGCCTTGTTGGCGATGTCTGTCAGTGTGTTTTTTGTTATGTCACTGACCCATATGAAGGTTGGTCTGGCCAATTCACTGTCACGAGTGAGTGGCCAGGCTGATCTGATTGTTGGCGCCCCGGCACAGCCGGTTCATCTGGCATTGTTTGGCTTGTTTCGTTTAGGTAACCCACCACCAGCGATCAGCTATGACTATGTACGACAAATTAAAAATAATCCAGAGGTTGCATCGGTCATCCCCTTAAGTCAGCAGGAGAGCCACCGGGGCTATGCGGTAACAGGAACCACTGAGCAGTTGTTTGACAACGTGGGCATTGGTCAGGTTTTTGCCCGTGGTGAAGGGTTTTCAGATTCTCACAGTGTTGTGCTTGGCGCTTCCTTTGCCCGGCACTCAGGCTACTTGCCGGGTGAGAAGATGACCATTGCCGCCGGGACAGAACCAACTTTTGCTGATGAATATCCTGAACCATTTACTATCACTGGCATACTGTCACCCACCGGCTCTGTGTTAGACAACGGTATCTTTGTGCCGATCACAACGTTGCAGACTATGCGTGGTAAATATCGTCCAGATGAGCAATACGGTATTAATCTGCTGTTGGTTAAGCTGCTCAGTAAACAGGCAACACTGCCAGTACAAAATCAGATCAAAAATGCCCACGGCCAGTCCCTTGAGGTCGTTATTCCTGCGCAAGAGCTTGCTTATGTGCATCAGCTGGCCAGCCGGGTGATAAATATGGTTTTGGGCATTCTGGCCATTACTGTGTTGATGGGGGTGTTGATGGTGTTCTTCAGTGTCAGTGGCTCTTTGGCTGAACGGCGTCAGGAGGTGCAGACCCTGCGAATGCTTGGTGCCCGGACTCATCAGATTGTTGTGATCAGTTTTCTGGAGCCTCTGCTGGTTATTTTGCTGGCTTCGCTGGGTGGTTTTTTACTGTTTATCGCTGGGGTCAGCCTGTTGGAAGTATTTGGTCCTGTTGAGTGGCGGGCATGGGTGGGTAAGCAAAAGATATCGATTAACGAACTGTTCACATTGCTGTCGGTGTTGACATTCGGTTGCTTGATGGCCTTTGTGCCAGCCTGGATGGCTTATGGTCAGTGCAGTGATGGACAGCAGAAACAGAAAAGCACACAGCCAGGGCTGCCTGCAAAGCACAGTTCGAGGGTAGAAGGCAATTGTTGACCTGCCTTCTACCCGTCGCCTTTCAAGCTGCTACATTGTTGGCTGCATTCGCTCACCCCGGTCACATAGTATTTCTATGCTCCCGGGGTTTCGCTCATTTGCCGCCTCGAATCAACTTGAAATCCTTTGGGTATATACCCACGGTGCTCAATTGGTTTTTTGTCGTTGCAGCAACTTTCCGACAAACGTCACTAGACAAATAATAGGCAGGCCGAGCAGAGCTGAGCCGATAAAGAACAACGGATAGTCCAGGGCATCGACAAATGTGCCGGAGTAGCCCGCCAGCAATTTTGGCAGCAGTGTCATTAACGAGCTGAAAATGGCGTATTGCATGGCAGTAAACGCACGATTGGTCAGGCTGGATAAAAAGGCGATAAAGGCCGCAGAGGCTAATCCACCACTGAGATTGTCTGCGGCAATCACCAGACTCAGGTAGACGCTGGACGGCTCAACGTTGGCCAAAACCGCAAACAACACGTTGGATGTCGCTGCCAGAGTTGCACCTACCCAAAGCATCCGCATCACTCCGTAGCGCAGAGCCAGCACTCCACCCATAAAACCACCGGCAATGGTCATCAATAAACCAAAAGTTTTGGTGATGGTGGCGATTTGCTCCTTGCTATAGCCCATATCGTTGTAAAACACGTTGGCGATGGTACCCATCATGATATCTGCTATACGGTATGTGCCCACTAATACCAGGATGTAAATGGCAGCCTTGCCGTAGCGCTGGAAAAAGTCAGCAAACGGTGCCACGTAGGTTTCTTTAACCATGTCTTGTGGGGCAACGTGCAGTTTCAGCAGCCCCCAGGCCACCAATGCAGCGGAGGCAATGCTCAATAACAGACGACAGCTTTCGGTAAAAAAACCGGCCAGAGATCTGAGTAGGCCAAAGTCAGAAAACCATTGATTGATTCCCTGCAATGGGCTGTCAGTGGTGCTGAACACGAGAACAAACACAGCTGCTGAACAGACAAACAAGGCCAGGAAACGCAGATAATCACGGGTGTTGTGGTGGTAAATGGAGCGTTCCTGATTATTGACGGGCTCAGAAATCAATAGTGTGGTAACCACGCCTACCAGCATAAAGAGTGCCATGCAGCGATACGCCCAAGCCCAGGCCTGGTAATCGTAGGGTTCTACTACGGTCAGCCAGCTTGATAATGCCAGGGTTCCGGCACCTGCCAGCAGCATGCCAACGCGATAGCCAGCAATATAGGCCGAAGACATCATGGCTTGCAGGTCACTGTCTGCCGCTTCAATGCGATAAGCGTCAATAACGATGTCCTGGGTCGCCGATGATATGCACAGTGCCACTGCGCCTGCTGCCACCAATAACAGGCCATTGGCCGGATCATTGCTGGCCAGAAAAAAGATGGAGGCGATTACCATCAGTTGTGACAGCAGCAACCAGGAGCGTCGCCGACCCAGTCGCCGGTGCAGCAAGGGCAGGGGAATGCGGTCAACCAGCGGTGCCCAGACAAATTTAAATGAGTAGCCCAGTGCTGCCCAGCTGAAAAACGTGACCTCCTTGAGCGATACACCGGCATCACGCAACCACAGG
This sequence comes from Endozoicomonas sp., assembly GCA_024509075.1. GTDB lineage: Bacteria > Pseudomonadota > Gammaproteobacteria > Pseudomonadales > Endozoicomonadaceae > Endozoicomonas. The sequence goes on along the minus strand of JAKROC010000039.1, from coordinate 11,473 downwards.
GACAGGCTGCTGAAAATCAGTAAAATGGGCAGGCCTGCCGAAAAACCAAGGAACAGCAGTGCGATCACCCGGCGATTAAAAAAACTCTTACAAGCGTCACTCCAGTTTTTGGAAGAATCTGCTGTTGGCCCCATGCAATGTGCTCCATCGAAAAAACCACTGCCGAAGTGACAATGGTCTTGTTTTTATCTTTATGAACTGCCAATCCCTTCAATCAGTCCCTGAAGTTATTGTATTGCAGCGGCATGTCCAGATCAGCCTCACGCAAAAAGGCGATCACGGTTTGCAAATCGTCTCTTTTCTTGCCGGTGACCCGCACCTGATCACCCTGAATGGCGGGTTGAACTTTCAGCTTGGCATCCTTGATCATCTTGACGATTTTTTTTGCCAGCTCTTTATCCAGCCCCTGACGTACAATGACCTCTTGTTTAACCTGCTTGCCGGAGCCGTAGTGATCTTTTGTCTCAAGACATTTAACATCAATGCCACGTTTGACCATTTTGGTCTTGAGTATTTCCAGCATTTGCGCCAATTGGAAGTCTGCATCAGCAGTCATGACGATCTGTTTGTCACCGCCTTTTTCGTAGTTGGCATCAACACCGCGAAAATCAAAGCGAGTGGTCAGTTCACGGTTCGCCTGGTCAACGGCGTTAGCCAGCTCGTGCATGTCCACTTCAGAGACAATATCAAATGATGGCATCGGGAATGGTCTCCCTGAGAAATCGAAAATAAAAAGTTGGCCGCTATTGTATCCGAGAACTCATGGAATTAATCAACATTCTGTTTACCGAGCCTGTGTTGTATACCCAAAGGATTTCAAGTTGATTCGAGGCGGCAAATGAGCGAAGCCCCGGGAGCATAGAAATACTATGTGACCGGGGTGAGCGAATGCAGCCAACAAAGCAGCAACTTGAAAGGCGACGGGTATATTTAGCCGTATGATGACAAGCCCGGTGTTCACAGTATTACTGGTCTTTACCCTTGAGCCGGAAACCGATTTTTACGGTTACCTGCCAGTGGGCAACCTTGCCTTTGTCAATGTGCCCACGTTGCTCCACCACTTCAAACCAGCCTAGATGATCCAGAGTCATTCCGGCGGCGGCAATGGCATTTTGAATTGCGTCATCACTGCTGACCGTTGAGCTGCCAACCAGTTCGGTCAATTTATAGGTGTGGCTCATTATTTATCTCCCGTCTCGGTAAAACCTTGGTAACAATAGTTACTGCTGGAAAAAACCAACTGTCAGAGTATAGGCGGCAAATGGTAGACTCGGCGTCTTTGTGCCCCCCCCGACAACGGAACACAGACAAACATGCACTGTGACAAATGGTTTGTTTTAGGCGCTGGCAGTATGGGTTGCCTGTGGGCCGCCAGCTTAGGCCATAAAGGCATTATCCCTCGATTAATCCTCAGGGCAAGTAGTGAGCGACAGCACGTTGCACTTAAACTCAGATCAGATGATCAGGCGCAGTATTTTGGCGTCGATGTGGTCTGCGCCCGCACCATTAATGGCTCCATTGACCGACTGGTGGTCTGCACCAAGGCCCAGGATACCTTGGCGGCACTGCATAGCATCGAGCCTTATTTGAACGACAATTGCCATATATTGTTGCTCCAGAACGGCATGGGTTCACAGCAGACGGTAGCGCAAAGGTATGCCAATCATGTAGTGTGGGCTGCGTCAAGTACCGATGGTGCTTATCTACCGGCACCCTTTGAGGTATGCCATGCCGGGCAGGGGGAAACCTGGATTGGTCCGCTAACCGGAGTTTCAACCAACGGTTTTGATGAGCTGTTGCACAACTTCAGGCTAACCGTGCGCTATCATCCGGCCATCGAAGAAAAACTGTGGGAAAAGCTGGCCATTAATTGCTGCATTAATGGGCTAACAGCTCTGTTCAACTGCCGGAATGGGGAGTTACTTGATGGTGGTGTTAAACAGTCCAGACTGGACAGACTGGTGGTCGAAACCTGCTCGGTATTGCACGCAGCGGGGATGCCAGCGTTACCCTTGCACGATCGCGTATACGGTGTCTGTCAGACCACTGCCAGCAACATCTCATCAACCTGCCGGGATGCCCGACAGGGCCGGGCTACAGAGCTACCCTTCATCAACGGATTTTTGATTGACAAGGCAAGATCGCTGGATGTTGCGGTACCTCATCATCATACCCTGATGACGCAGCTGAGATCCCGCGGCATCCGTTAAGGCATTGCTGGTATATAATTCCTGAAAAAATTCCGGATTCTCCATGAATATACCCTGCAAGCTACCTGAAAACCTCAGTCCGGTTTTGCGTGATCGGTTGGACAGTGCCATCACCATCAATGTACGCCAGGCGTTGATGGAAGATGTTGGTGCTGGTGATGTTACCGCCGCCCTGATACCGCAGAACCGGCAGTCAGTGGCCAGTATTATCTGTCGTGATCATGGCGTTATCTGTGGACGACCCTGGTTTGACGAGGTTTTTCGACAGATTGACCCGGATGTGCAGCTACAGTGGCAGATAGAGGAGGGAGAGACGGTGGCTCCGGGTCAGGTGCTGGTTGTGCTCAGGGGGGCTGCCCGTAGCCTGCTTACCGGCGAGCGTACTGGTATGAACTTTCTACAAACCCTGTCTGGTACTGCAACTCGTTGTCGGCACTATCTGCACTTGGTCAGTGGTACTGACGTTACCTTGCTGGATACTCGCAAAACACTGCCTGGTCTGCGCGTGGCTCAGAAATACGCCGTGGCAGCAGGTGGGTGTCACAATCATCGGGCCGGGTTGTTTGACGCCTTTTTGATTAAAGAAAATCACATAGTCGCCTGTGGTGGTATTTTGCAGGCCGTGAATCAGGCTCACGCCAGCGCGCCAGGCAAACCGGTGGAGATTGAAGTGGAGAGTCTGGCCGAGTTTAAAGTGGCCAGGGCTGCCGGGGCAGACATTATCATGCTCGATAATTTTCCGTTGGCGCAGCTTGTGGAAGCGGTCTGGCTTAACCGTAAACAGCCTGGCTTCGCTCCGAAACTGGAAGCCTCCGGCGGGGTTAACGAGCAGACGCTGGTGGCCATTGCCGAGACTGGGATTGATTTTATCTCCATTGGAGCGATGACCAAGGATTGTCAGAGTGTGGATTTGTCTATGCGAATGGCCGGCCAGCACTGAGCTGAGGAGAACGAATTTCGGGTAGTGACGATCTTACTTATCTTTGCTTAACTCCAGGCATGAAAATAATAACAGCATTGCTTTGGATAACGCTCCTGATGCCCGCTTCTGGGTGGCCGGATGATTGCCCCCGTTGGCATCGTGATGAAGCTGTTGAGAACATCAGACGTCTTGCTGGCGAGTTGGTGCAGCACGATCAGCGGTATTTTTACCAGAACGCACCCACCATCAGTGACCACGAATACGACGCCATGGCTGACCAACTGAGACTTTGGCAAGCCTGCTTCGAGTTTAAGCCAACCACCACGACTGATAGTAGTTTGGGTAAAAAAGCCAGGATCAGGCACCGAGCTGCCATGGGCAGTCTGAAAAAAGCCGGCACAGCTGTCGATGTGAACACCTTTTTGCAAGGTCTGTCGGGCGCTGAGGTGTTGGTGCAGCCGAAAATTGATGGTGTTGCGGTGGAACTGGTTTATCGGTATGGCCAGCTCGTTCAGGCGACCACCCGGGGCGATGGTTGCAGGGGGATAGATATTACTCGCCATATCAGGCACATGCCGTTGATTCCGGCAATGCTGGGACATGATCAGGAAGTGATTCTGCATGGCGAACTGTTTGCCCGGCTGGATCGTATCGACCCGGTTTTTTTGGCGCAGTACGTTTCTGCCCGTCATCTGGTGGCTGGCCAGCTTAATCGCTCAAAGTCGGACAGCGCGGTGCTGAGCACTTTTGATTTTTTTCCTTGGCATTGGCTCAACAGCCCCTTTGCTGATGATCTTGAGTCTGTGAAAGCTCTGGCTCAGATGGGGTTTTCTTTACCCATTGAACACACTCATAAAGTACAGTCCTTTGCGCAGGTCAGGCAACGGTTGGCAGATTATGGCGAAAACGAAGGCTTCCCATTTTTAATGGATGGGATTGTTATTAAAGTGGCCAGCACCGCGCTAAGAAAGCAATGGGGGTGGTCGGGTGGTACGCCCAATTGGGCCCTGGCCTGGAAGTTTTCCGGGCCAGATGCTGTGTCATCAGTTACCAAGGTCATCTTTAGCACTGGGCGTACTGGCCGGATTACGCCGGTGGTTCACATCAATCCGGTGCACATTGGCAACCGTACCGTCACCCGCGTTTCGTTGGGCAGTATTGAGAATCTTAAGCGGCTGGATTTGGCTATCGGTGATCTGGTCAGTGTTTCACTCAAAGGGCACGCTACGCCAGTATTCGGTCAGGTGTTATTGCGGCCACAAACACGGATGTACCCTGGTTATCCAGATTAGGGTGTAAAACGTACGAGTGGTCATATACCCAAAGGATTTCAAGTTGCTTCGAGGCGGCAAATGAGCGAAGCCCCGGGAGCATAGAAGTACTATGTGACCGGGGTGACGACTGCATGGATGCAGGAGGTAGAGCAACGAATGGAGCAGTTGCCGAGCGAATACCCTTAAAGGGCACAAGTGCAGCCAACAAAGCAGCAGCTTGAAAGGCGACGGGTATAAAAAGACTCAGTGCAGCCAGCAAACGCAACAACTTGAAAGATGAAAGGTTCAGTGGTAACTGCAAGAAAAGACAGAAAAGAGGATTGGCGGGTTTACGAGACACCAGTTAGCTGGGAAGCATGAAGTTTTGGCAGGAGCCACTCACTTGTGGGAGCGGCTCAACCCTGAGAAACTCTATGGGAGATCCTTGTAGGCCTGAATATCACATAAACCAAGACTGGTTGGGGTGGCTGCGTTACAACTTTTAGTCCAAACGCTGGCGCTGGAGTCGGGCGTAAGTACAATAGTTTCGCTAATGAAAGCCCCGCCCGGCGTTACCGTAATAACCCCGTCTTTCACCTTTATAGAGCCGACTTCGGCAGGGACTCCGTGAGCCCCGGGATTACAGAGGGAAACTGCTTTAGTCTGAGCACAAATAGCGATGGCTGTCTGAAACGACCGTGCTTCTGATATAGCGGCGGATACGGTGGCATTTCGTGTGTAATTTTGATATTGCGGAATCGCAACAGCGGCCAGGATACCAATGATGGCCACAACAATCATCAATTCAATCAGGGTAAAACCTGACATTTTGCGCACTTCAGACATCCTTGTCTTCATAATTTGATCCTCAACCATTGAAATTTTTAACCAGCCTGTTTAAGCCTATCGCTTACAAATGTTCGGCATCGGCCCGCAACACTTAAATAAAGCCTAGATAATAACTCAGGAATTGTTTACGCCTGATAAATGGTTAACCTGATTCTGCAAAATAACAGGTGATCGGTTGGCCATTTGTCATCAATGAGCCAATGGAATGACAACCTACATTATCTGTCATTGGTGCGGATACAGTATTTGTTAACTTTCTAAAATCAAATGCTATGGACACAGCTTATGGCAAATAAACCTCTGACAGGACTGGCTGCACGCCTGCTGACAGATCAGTTGATGGGTGAGTCCGCTATCCATCAGGCTCAGGCAGCAGCGTCCCGGGAACAAAAGCCTCTGGCGCGCTACTTACTGGAACAAAAGCTTGTCGATGCCAAAGTGCTGATGCTGGCCAGTGCCGAAGATCTGGGCTTGCCGGCTTTTGACCTTGCTGCTTTTGACATGGAACATGTTGCCCGGGATGTGGTGCCAGAAAAACTGATCCGTAAGCACAATGTACTGCCTTTGATCAAACGGGGCTCACACCTCTTCGTAGCCATTGATGACCCCTCAAATCATCAGGGGCTGGATGAAATTCGCTTTAACACGGGCCTGACCATCCACAGTGTGATGGCGGAATCGGCCATGCTAGCGCGCACCATTGAGAAGATGCTTGATGACGTTGGGCAGTCGTTCAGTGATCTGGAAGAGGATGAGTTAGGCGACCTTGAAGGACTTGAAGTCAGTGCCGTTGACGATGATCTGGACGATGTTCGTGGGGGCGGTGAGGACGATACTCCAGTGGTCAAGTTCGTCAACAAGATGTTGCTTATGGCCATTAAAGGCGGCGCTTCTGACCTTCACTTTGAACCCTACGAAAAAGCCTATCGAGTCCGTTTTCGCACCGACGGTGTGCTTAATGAGGTAACACGGCCACCGGTGTCCCTTGGGCCAAGAATTGCCTCGCGGCTGAAGATCATGTCGGCCATGGATATTTCTGAGCGCAGAAAGCCTCAGGACGGGCGCATCAAGATGAAGTTGTCTAAAAGCAAGGCCATCGACTTCCGGGTCAATACACTGCCTACCCTCTGGGGCGAAAAGATTGTGTTGCGGATTCTTGATTCCTCCAGCGCCAAAATGGGCATTGATGCCCTCGGTTATGAAGAAGATCAAAAAGCCATGTATATGGAAGCGTTGGCCCAGCCCCAGGGGATGATCCTGGTGACTGGTCCAACCGGCTCGGGTAAGACGGTCTCCCTTTATACCGGTCTGAATATTCTCAACACCACCGAGCGAAATATCTCCACCGCAGAAGACCCGGTGGAAATCAACCTCGAAGGTATCAACCAGGTGAATGTCAACCCAAAACAGGGTATGGACTTCAGCCAGGCGCTCAGAGCGTTTTTGCGTCAGGACCCGGACGTGATCATGGTGGGTGAGATACGGGATCTGGAAACGGCCAGCATTGCCGTCAAGGCGGCACAAACCGGTCACTTGGTACTCTCAACACTGCACACTAACAGTGCGGCTGATACTTTGACCCGTTTGCAGAATATGGGCATCCCTTCATTTAATATTGCTACCTCGGTCAGTTTGATCATTGCCCAACGCCTGGCCCGTCGGCTATGCAAGTGCAAAGTGAAGGTGGACATCCCCCAGGAGACACTGATCGAAGAAGGTTTTACCGAAGCTCAGGCCGCTGAAGCAGAAATCTATGGCCCCAAAGGCTGTGATATCTGCAACAACGGTTATAAAGGGCGCGTGGGGATTTACGAAGTGGTGGCCATCACCCCCGGCATGCAGCAGATTATCATGGCCGAGGGCAACTCCCTGGAAATCAGCCAGAAGGCTCAGGAGGAAGGCTTTAACAATCTGCGTCAGTCGGGATTACTTAAAGCCTTGCAAGGTGTTACCAGCCTTGAGGAAGTCAATCGGGTCACCCGTGACTAAGGCACTGCCCCAGTCAACGACAGCAGTGTGGTGTTGCCACCCACCGCCGTGGTGTTGACTGATACTGTCTGCTCTGTGGTGAAGCGCAGCAGGTAGTTGGGGCCACCCGCTTTGGGGCCGGTACCAGAAAGCCCCTGGCCACCAAAGGGCTGCACACCCACCACTGCACCGGTCTGGTTACGGTTGATGTAGATGTTGCCGACTTTTGCCCGCTGCTCAATATACGCGGCTGTGGCTGCATTGCGGCTGTGAATGCCCAGCGTCAGGCCGTAGCCAGTGCCATTAACCTGGTCGATTACCTGGGGCAGGGCTTTGGCGGCATAACGGATAACGTGCAGTACTGGCCCAAAATGCTCTTTCTCGAGCTGATTAATATGATCGATTTCAAAGGCCACTGGCGCAATAAAAGTACCGTCAGTACAACCAGCCGGTAACGGACATTCAGCTAACACTCTGGCCTCGCTTTTCATTCGTTTGATATGATCCACCAGTGCCGCATGCGCCCGCTCATCGATGACCGGGCCAATATCTGTGGCCAGCAGACTTGGGTCGCCCACCGATAATGCTTCCATCCCGCCACGCAGCAAGTTGATCACACGCTCAGCAATATCCTGTTGCACATAGAGCACTCTCAGTGCCGAGCAGCGCTGGCCAGCACTGCCAAAGGCTGAAAGCATTACGTCTTTGACCACCTGCTCGGGCAGGGCCGTTGAGTCAACGACCATGGCATTCTGGCCGCCCGTTTCGGCAATCAGCGGCACAATAGGCCCAGGGCGATTAGCTAATGCCTGATTAATCTTTCGGGCTGTTTGCGTGGAGCCGGTAAAAGCAACCCCGGCTACACGGCTGTCGGTAACCAATTGCTCGCCTATGGTTGCTCCCTCGCCGGTGAGTAACCCAATGGTTCCCCTCGGGAAGCCGGCAGCCAGCATCAATTCTACTGCTCGGCCAGCAATCAGGCTGGTCTGTTCTGCTGGCTTGGCAATCACGGTATTGCCCGCCACCAGGGCAGCCGACACTTGGCCGAGGAAAATAGCCAGAGGGAAGTTCCATGGGCTGATACAGACAAAAACGCCACGCCCTGTCAGGCGTAGCTGGTTGGTTTCGCCGGTTGGGCCCGGCAATTGCTGTGAGTCAGAAAACTTTTCCCGAGCTTCCCAAGCGTAGTAACGGCAAAAGTCCACCGCTTCACGAACTTCATCAATCGCATCCTGAACCGTCTTGCCCGCTTCGCGGTGGCACAGGGCAATCAGCTCCGCCCGATGCTCTTCGAGCAGGTCAGCCAGTTTGTCCAGACATCGCGCGCGCAAGGCAACAGGGGTTGTGCGCCACTGTGCAAATGCGCCTTCAGCAACGTTGATGGCTTCTGCCACCAGTTCATCACTGGCATAGCTAACCTCACCAACCTTATGAGACCGATTGTAAGGGCAGGTAATGGTAACGTTGGCATCTGACTGAATTTTCTGGCCATCAAGCCACGGCCCTTGTTGCCACTGGTGATCGAGAAAGTACTGGATTTGCTGGTACAACGGTTGCCATTGACTGTCCACAGACACATTGATGCCTTGTGAATTCTGGCGTTCAGGAAAGATATCTGCCGGTAATGGGATTTGTTCGTGGGTAATGGAGGTTCTGCTGCGCAGGGTGGTTATTGGATGCTGCACCAACTCTGAGACGGGTGTGCGGACATCCAGCAGACGATGGACAAAGGATGAATTAGCGCCATTTTCCAGCAGACGGCGCACCAGGTATGGCAACAAGTCCTGATGGGTACCCACCGGCGCATAAATCCGCACCGGCAAAGGGTGTTGGGCTCGCAACTGCTGATAAAGCGCATCGCCCATACCGTGCAGGCGCTGAAACTCAAAACTTTCGGCTTGCCCGGCCATAGTAAGGATGCTGGCAACGGTATGGGCGTTGTGGGTGGCGAACTGGGGATAGAGTAGGCCCGGCACGGACAAAAGATATTTGGCACAAGCCAGGTAGGCGATATCAGTGGACTCTTTGCGGGTATAGACCGGATAACCGGGCAGCCCGAGCTGCTGGCAATGTTTGATCTCGTTGTCCCAGTATGCGCCCTTGACCAGACGCACCGGAATCTCATCGCCTTGTTCCCGGGCCAGGGCCGAGAGCCAGCACAGTGACGGCAAGGCCCGTTTGGCGTAAGCCTGAATTACCAAGCCAAGTTTGCCCCAGCCCTGGCACTCCCGATAAACCTGCTCGAACACGGCCAGCATCAGCTCATGGCGATCCTGCTCCTCTGCATCCAGATTAATAGCTACACCAACGACCTGTGCCTCGCGCACCAGTGCCAGCAGGGTCGGCACCAGCTCTGCCATCACCTGTTCTTTGCGGGTAGCTTCGTAGCGAGGGTGCAGGGCAGAGAGCTTGACGGAGATACCGGCATTTTTACCGGCAACGGCTTGAATTGCCTGACGGTATTGATCCTGATAACGCTGGGCATCGTCCCAACTCAGCGCCGACTCACCAAGCATGTCAAAGGAGTAGCTATATCCTTTGCTCAGCTGCTTCTGGCCATTGCTCAGCGCCTCACCAATGGTGCGTCCGAGGACAAAGTGTTGCCCGATAATCTTCATGGCCAGGTTAACCGCCCGGCGAACCAACGGTTCTCCCAGGCGATTGATCAGTTTGCCGAGCACACCGGCCAGTGAACCGTCCACACCGCTATTAACCACCTTACCGGTTAGCATCAGTCCCCAGGTGGAGGCATTGACCAGCAGTGAGTCGCTCTGGCTTAAATGTCTCTGCCAGTCGGCCACGCTCAGTTTGTCGCGAATCAGTGCATCAGTAGTGTGGTTATCCGGGACGCGCATGAGGGCCTCGGCCAGACACATCAATAAGATACCTTCGCGGGTGTCCAGACTGTACTGGAGCAATAAGGCGTCGATCATGCCTATGCCTTCGTCGCTTTGGCGAATCTTTTCAATCAGCTGGGTGGCTGTGTTTGCGATGGCCTGATCGGTGTCGGTGTTCAATACCGCTATCAACTCTTCCAGCCAGGAGGCCTCGTCGATGGCGTAGTGGGCTGAAATGGTTGCCCAGAGATCAGCCAGAGGTTGAGGATCGGGATTGAATGCGTCTTGTGCCTGGAACATAGCCTTCTCCAGCTTTGGTACAGAATCCTGCACCTTTATTATTCTGATGATTTTTTGTTGTTTCCTGTTACTGGGTATTGCACCACTGCATTGAGCGAGCGGGTGAGATTTTCAGCTAGCATTTGCCTTTTCTGGTGAAGTGGCAACTACTTCTTGGACAATTCTTAATTTGATCCGTCGCAATACCAATAAAAAATAATTGCCAATTGTTCTAGAACCTATGGTTACTGCACCTGTCGAACCCCGTTGCCATCTCGGCAGATGAAACCAGTGATAGTTTTAAACCAAACACTTTCATCATTCACAAAGGATTCAATAATGAGTTTTCCCTCAGTTCAGCAGGCGCCTGTTTACAACACTGCGGCGAGCAGCGCCCCTCAGCAGACTGCCTATATTCAGCAAGGGCGCTGTGGTAATTGTGGCGTTACCCTGAACCCAAATCCGCAGCCGCAACTAAACCAGGGTGGGCAGTATCAGACGGCTCAGACTCAACTTTCGAGTTCCGATATGCAAAGTACCCGCCAGATTACCCAGGCATCTGGTCAGGGCTACGTGAGTGAGAGCTACGTGAGTGAGAGGGGCGCACAGCAACAAGGAGCGCAGGGGGCGGGGCAATCTCACCAGCAGTCAACAGCTTCTGCTGCCACTGCATCAGTGGCACAGTCCGGGGGCGGGCAATCGGAGGGGGCAGTAGCCGAAGCTCATACCAGGAAAGCCGGCTTTGATTTTCCAGCTTTTTTTTCCCATAAAAACAAACATGAGCGGGCTGAAGAGGCCGCCAGATTAAGCCTGACAGCTGAGGCTGCGAAGGGGTATGGGCAGTCTGAAACAGGGCAAGTGCAATCTGGACAGACTGAAGCGGCTCGGGTGCGCACTGATTACAACGAGACTTCTGTTGGGTTGACTCAAGGCCAGAGTGAGACTGGTCAGGGACAGATTCAGGACAGGGCGGGGGGCTACGGTCAGGCTGGACAGGCTTCGACAGGGCTGATTCAGGACGGGGCAGACTACGGTCAGGATGGTCATGGGCAGATTCAGGACGGGGCAGACTACAGCCAGGATGGTTATGGGCAGATTCAGGACTACGGTCAGGCTGGACAGGCTTCTACAGGGCAGATTCAGGACGGGGCAGAC
>JAKROC010000389.1 GCA_024509075.1 Endozoicomonas sp. | reverse complement strand
TGGCACAGAATGACTAAAATTCCAGTCGATCATGAGGGGGGCTGAATAGTTACAAAAAACCAATCCAGTAATTCAATATTGCCCAGGTGAAACTGGTACAGCACTTTGCTGACCATAACTAACTTTTACTTGCCAAATACCTAGCGACAGATATAGATTCATTGGAAATGCTTCAAACACAATGGTTGTCATAGAAAAACCAAAGAATGTTAGTATACATGGAAAGGCTCGACTCCAGTTTACTCTGTTCATATGAAAAACAACATAAAAACCGAGCAAAAAAATTAGTGGTATAGACAACAGACCTAAATTTCCAAACCAGGATGCCCACAGTGAGTCAGGTACAAAATCAACCGCAAATGCCCCCTGATTCAACATTGATGTATTGGTAAAGACACCGAAATTATCAACATCTGCAAACTCATTAGCAAGGATTCTTAAGAAAACCTCGACTCGTGTACCACCAGAAATGGCTACGTAGTCGTCACGCATTGTTATTGCATTGAGATTCGAAAAAATAATCAACACACAGGCGCAGCAAATAATAACAAATGACGCATTAAATCCACCAGTGATAACTAAAACCAATAAAACTGATGAAACAATTATTCCTGTGCCTGACTGAGCTAAAAGGCATATAATAATATGCCAACAAAACAGCAATAAAATGAATTTTTTTATCGTTGCCAAATCCAAGAATACATGCGCATGCGCTACAAGCAAAGAAGGCAGTGGAATTAGGAACCAAAAATATCCCAGGTGTTCTTGCCGCCAACCCCATAAAAATTTCACCGTAAACTGGCGGCATAAAAAATAACTGGTAAATTTGAACTAAAAAGCACAAGGCCATTCCCAACAACAGCCAACTTACGGCTGCTTTTGGATCAATCAGCCTTGCAATATCTCTCATGGCCAAAAAAACAATAAAAGGCAATGCCCATCTAAGACCAATCAGCCCAGTCATCAAATCATTTTGATAAGCTGATATTGAAAAGAGTATATAAACAACAAGCACAACAAACAAAGCAACAACCGGAAGGGCATAAGTTTTTTCTTTACTCCAAGCCATAGCCCAGAAAACAGCAAGAATAGAAACAAAAAGTCTTTCAATACCTGAGTTCTACTCACCTTTTACCGTGTGGAGTCAGTCATATTTGCATGCAGAAGAGTTACTGGGTGGGAAGTTTTCACCTTCAACCTTGGCATATCTTTATGTAAAGTGTTTGTTGTTCGCCAGAGGGAATTCTAAGCATGTTATGAATAGTATCAACTTGTCTGGCAATAAATTGCAATTATTGATGTTAATGGCTGTTAAATCTATAGCTGTTATTTCTGGCTATTGTTTTGATAAACTGCCGTTATTGATAAATCAGCGCCCTGATGCCTGCACACATGAATGCTCAGAGCGATTTGATTCCAACAGTGCCATACAATATCTTGATTTATTTATTAAAGATACCCCTTTGAATTTCGTTTAATATTAAATGGTCTAGTTGTTATTTATGGGAAATTATCTAAATAAAAGGAAAAAGGTTTTTACGCTGTTATTCCCAATAATACTTTTGATAACTTTGGTGCAGAACTACCATGATATTGCAGCTATCATGATCGACTGGAATTTTAGTCATTCTGTGCCTTTGCTAAGATGCCAGGCTAGCCTCAGCAACCGCCCCAGAGAACC
>JAKROC010000388.1 GCA_024509075.1 Endozoicomonas sp. | reverse complement strand
TTGTTCATACTTGTTAAAAATTTCCTTATATTGTTCGGCTTCTCTTCTAAAAGAGTTTTTGATTAATTTGGTCAAGAATACCGAATTTCATTTGCATGAGTACTTAGTATTTCTACGCTCCCGTGGTTTCGCTCAATTGCCGCCGCGTAGCAACATGAAATCCATTGGGTTTAACACTGTATTTTTTGCCCTATTCCCTGACAGGATTCGATGGAACGAACCCAACCAGCTATGGGTTAATGAACTAATGTGAAATGACATTGACTAACTGCTTGAACTCAGCAACTTAGTGATTGGTGTTTTAACATGAGTCCAACAGGCAGTCCCTCTGAGCGGCTTCAAGCATATTCACAGACTACACTGTCAACTGAAGGCAGCAGGTCAACAGATCAACAAGAATTAATCAGTCATCCGGGAATTATCGGTAATCAGCCAAGTTCTGATAACACACTAAACTCGGTTAATATCTCTGATAGATCGGCCAGCATTTCGACCATTTACGACTTTAAGAGTGATTTCACCGGAAAAACTTATAAGGTCGTAACTGAGCAGTTTACCTATCAGGATGGTTCGACAGGTCTTAGATTAAATAAAACTAATGGTAAATTGTTTATGGAGTGCTCATCTCCATTTTATCTATTTACTCCATATAAACGCACGTATACCGATCCTGACATTGATGAAGACAAACACATTAAAACGTTGATGGTTATAAGTGAACCTATTGAGAATCAGGGGTGTTTGAAGTTTCTGACCAGGAACAATATCATAAAAGTTGTTGGTTTTTTTGAGTTACACTCAGACACCTTCCCGATAGTTCAGTTATTACCAAAAAGAGATCCCAGCTGCAGCAGCACACTGGGTTCTGCTGATTCTTTACCTACCGTTGATTGTGCAAGAAGTACAGATTACTTATTGAAATTAATTGACCCGTACCTTTCCGCTGACATGAACACCAAGAGTGTAATGCCTGAAACACAAATAAGACTTCTATCGCGATACATTAATAATCCTGATCTGGATATACTTCGAAACTCCACTTTCAGATACATTGCCATCTATATGGATTCTGGCCAACAACATCCCAGGCTGAAAATTGCTTGTAGTGACTTTGGCTATACCTTTCAGGAATTGGAACAATTCCGTCATGATAGAATCAGTTCAGTTGATGTAGCCTGTGCGGTTATATCAAGAAAGTAGTTTTACAGGGCTTGCGTATTCCGGTAAACGTGAACGCTCATTCCGGTAAGCGTGAACACCTTCGCTTACCCAAGCATTGCCCTCATTTATTTGTAGCCTGAGCGTTCACGACCCTCCAGTTTTAGCCTGATTTTTTCTCATGGACTTTCCCTTGAGTTCCAGCCGGTGGGCGTTATGGATCAGCCTGTCCAGAATGGTAAGCGTCCAAGTATGGGGAGTCTGCCTCTTGCCTGGACGCTTACATACCGCCAGTTCGCCCGAGTACGGCAAACAGAGCTTCATGAACAAGCTTGACGAGGATTGACTTACTTCACGAGCAATCACCATTTAATGAAGTATCAGCAGGCTCTTAAGCATAACTGGCCCATAGGTTCTGGAGTAACGGAAGCGGCATGCAGGACACTGGTAAAACAGCGATTATGCAGTTCAGGTCACTGTACACGACAAAAATCAGGAGTAAGCCGACAAGACCCACTATCTTGAG
>JAKROC010000387.1 GCA_024509075.1 Endozoicomonas sp. | reverse complement strand
TTTCAATGTTATTGTAAACGACGCTATTCTGGAAAATTCTGTCACCTAAAAGTGAACCCATGTGAACCAAACCCATGTAAACACGGCACGTGTTTGCATAGATACTCGTCATGGTTTTTGTGTCGGTGCGAACTGGGCTACACAGGTAAAAAGTGCGATAAGAAAATCAACATGTGCCAGTCACAGCCATGCAAACATGGGGAATGCGTCAGCATGGGAATGTCTTTTCGGTGCAATTGCTATCCTGGTTATCGTGGACGTCTCTGCGATAAAATCGAAACCTGCCAATCTCGACCTTGTGAACGTGGTAATTGTTTTCCTTCAGGAAATTCGTTCACTTGTGCATGCCCAGAGAACTACACAGGTCGTTATTGCGAAAATATGATTGATCCGTGTCAATTAAGCCCTTGTAAACACGGCCGCTGTTCAATTGTGAACCAATCCATCAAATGCACCTGTAGCAAGGGATACACTGGTGATCACTGCCAAGTAAAGATGAACCCTTGTTTCGATCACAACTGTAAGCATGGGAAGTGTATAGCTCATGGTGTTCAATTTTCATGTCAATGCCTACTGGGATTTCGTGGGAAATACTGCGAGACAGATATCGACGAGTGCTTAGAAGCACCCTGTTTTGCTGGTGTTCAATGCATAAATTATCCAGGGAACTACAGTTGTGGTTCATGCCCTGCTGGTTTCATCGGTGATAACACCAGAATAGGATTTCAATGTCTTTGCCGCAGGGGATTTTCGGGAAAACGTTGCCACATTAATGACCCATGTGTTCCAAGTCTATGCGTGAACGGGAATTGCTCACCGAAATCAGATGGGTATCACTGTGTGTGTAACCAAGGCTACAGAGGACGACACTGCAATGAGACCGCAGACCACTGCCTGAGTAATCCTTGCGCTCGTGGACAGTGTGTTGATGCTCAGGGCACATATTTGTGCAAGTGTCCACCAGGTTTCACTGGCGACACTTGCAACGCCACTGTTGATGTATGCCAGCCTAATCCTTGTCTGAACGGCAATTGTATCAACGTGAAAGTTTCTTTTAAATGCGACTGTTACTATGGCTTTGTAGGAACCTTCTGTGATAGACAGATCGTCTTTGACCCATGTGAAAGGGATCCCTGTTATAATGGCAAATGTGTCGGTGTCCAAGCGCTGAAAAGGAGTGTTCCTTCATTTAATTGCTCGTGTCATGAAGGTTTTACTGGACAATACTGTGAATCAGTTATTGACCCGTGCAATACCAATCCTTGCAGGTACGGATTATGCAAAGCAACAAATGAAAGTGGCTTTCTTTGCGCATGCTTTGATGGATATCAAGGTGTTCTCTGTGATACGAAGATCAATCACTGCCTGACCGGGCCATGCGTGAATGGTTCGTGTATTTCTACCAATGCGTCTTTTGAGTGTTTGTGTCACCAGGGTTACGCAGGAAAGTTATGTGATCAAACAATAGACATGTGTCGGCCAAATCCATGTAAACATGGAAGTTGTCATCAAAAGGGGACGTCATTCAGATGTTCTTGTTTCGAAGGATTTACTGGAGGCGTTTGTCAAAATAAGATTACTAACTGTAGTTTGAATCCATGTAAGCACGGAAGTTGTGTCGATAGAGGGCAAACATTTCAATGTTATTGTAAACGACGCTATTCTGGAAAATTCTGTCACCTAAAAGTGA
>JAKROC010000386.1 GCA_024509075.1 Endozoicomonas sp. | reverse complement strand
ATATGGTGCCGGGCATGGGCGGCGCCATGGATCTGGTGACCGGCTCGAAAAAAGTCGGTTGAGGGGAAAGCACTATGGATAAGCAGTTATCACGTAACCGGATTGTGTCGCGGGTTGCTCAGGAGCTTCAGCCCGGCAGTCTGGTGAATCTGGGCATTGGCATGCCAACAGAGGTGGCCAGTCACGTCAGTGATGAAATGGGTATTCTGTTTCAGTCGGAGAATGGAATGATTGGCATCAGTCAGGAGCCAGTCACGGCAGACAATCTGGATGTGGACATCACCAATGCCGGCGGTCAACCGGTAACGACTGTACCCGAGGTTTCCTATTTTGACAGCAGTCTCTCGTTTGCCATTATTCGCGGCGGTCATGTAGATGCAACGGTGCTTGGCGCACTGGAGGTGGACGAGAAAGGCAATCTGGCCAACTGGATTATTCCCGGCAATATGGTGCCGGGCATGGGCGGCGCCATGGATCTGGTGACCGGCTCGAAAAAAGTGATTGTCGCCATGGAGCACTGCAACAAAAGTGGTGCGCCAAAAATTCTTCACCAGTGCACTCTGCCGTTGACTGCCAAAGGGCAGGTGAATTTGATTGTTACCGAGATGGCGGTTATCGAAGTGACGGACAATGGCCTACTGTTAACGGAAATTACCGCAGATACCACGGTAGAAGAGGTGCTCAAGGCAACAGGCGCAGAGCTGAGAGTAGCCAGTGACTTGAAAATATTTAGGAAGACTGTCTGATGCACGATGTTCAGGAAGTTGTGATTGTCAGCGCCGCCCGCACGCCGGTGGGCGTATTTAACGGTGCTTTGGCCAGCCTGAGTCCTGCTCAATTGGGTATTTGCGCTGCCAAAGCGGCGTTGGACAGAGCCGGAGTCAAGGCCGGGCAGGTGCAGGAGCTGGTTCTTGGCAATGTGCTGAGTGCCGGGCAGGGGATGAATGTTGCCCGCCAAGTGGCTCTGGGTGCTGGCATGTCAGCAGAATCCACGGCTTTTACTGTCAACAAAGTGTGTGGTTCCGGGTTGAAGTCAGTCATTTTGGCCGCCTGGGCCATTGCCTCTGGTGATATTGACATTGCCCTGGCCGGTGGCTCGGAGAGTATGAGTCAGGCGCCTTATGTTGTCCCCAAGGCTCGTTGGGGGTTGCGCATGGGGCACGGTCAGCTGCTTGATACCATGATTTGCGACGGGCTGACGGACGCTTATCACGATTACCACATGGGCATCACTGCCGAGAACCTGGCAGAGCGTTATCAGATCAGCCGTACCGCTCAGGATGAATACGCTGTACTCAGCCAGCAGCGGGCGATGGCGGCTCAGGCAGGTAATCGTTTTGCCGATGAAATCGTCCCTGTTGAGGTGGTGGACAGAAAGCAGACCGTGCTCGTGGATAAAGACGAAGGCCCACGTATGACCTCCACGGAAAAACTGGCGCAACTGCGTCCGGCATTCAGCAAGGATGGCACCGTAACGGCGGGCAATGCGTCGAGCATTAATGACGGCGCAGCGATGGTGCTGCTGATGTCGCGCAGCAAGGCTGAAACGCTCGGTTTGCAGCCTATGGCCGTGATCCGCTCGTTTGCCTCAGCGGGTGTTGCTCCGGAGGTGATGGGCTATGGACCGGTACCGGCAACGAAAAAGGCATTGGCAAGAGCCGGGCTCTCTATTGCTGATATCGATCTGGTAGA
>JAKROC010000385.1 GCA_024509075.1 Endozoicomonas sp. | reverse complement strand
GCACTGGCTGTCAGGGCATGAGTGTGACCGCCCTGGCCAGCCACTTGCTGGAGCAACCGGAGTTGTCCTGTGCTGCCCCGAGAAAAGATGCTGGCCCATGGGCCGGCGGCACTGACGGAATCAGAACTACTGGCACTGTTGTTGGGCACTGGCTGTCAGGGCATGAGTGTGACCGCCCTGGCCAGCCACTTGCTGGAGCAGTTTGGTGGTCTGGAAAAACTGCTGACCACCGGCCACAAACGGCTTATGACGGTCAAAGGGCTGGGGCCGGCCAAAGCCACTCAACTGGGTGCCATCCTTGAGCTGTGTCGGCGGGTGCTTGATGCCAAGCTGACCAAATCCGATATCATCAGCAGCCCTGAAGTGACCAGAGAGTATTTGCAGTTGCACTTTCAGGGGCTGGAGCGGGAGCAGTTTGCCTGCTTGTTTCTTGATACCCGGCATCGGGTGATATCTCTGGAAACCCTGTTTATGGGGACTTTGAGCGCCGCCACCGTCTACCCCAGGGAGGTGGTCAAGCAGGCGCTGGCACTGAACGCCGCTTCCGTGATTTTTTGCCACAACCACCCCTCTGGCGATCCGCAGCCGAGTCAGGCTGATATTCACATTACCGTCAAGCTAAAAGAGGCGCTACAACTGGTGGATATCCGGGTGTTGGATCATATGATCATCGGGCGCGGGAGCATTCTGTCCATGGCTGAGCATGGGCTGGTTTAAATGGCTCTGTGCAAAACGGGTTGCTCAATAGCCAGTCGTCATCGTTTCAGTGGACGTACCAGGCACACGATTGTGCGCCTCACGGATTGAACCAGAATTCATTAACCCTCCAATCACTGCCTTGGCTCGCGCCCAGCCAGATAACTTCTGGCTGCCCCCAAAAAAGAGGGAGACTCAGAGCGAGTGGGGGCGGGGCTCTGCAGTGCCCCGGGCAGTGACAGATCGCTCCAAAAATCCAGGTCTGTGCTGAACTCTACCGGCAGTTCGTCGGCAAATGCAGCGCTGGTGAATGCCTGTGCTGCCATCATCTCATCGTCGTCATCGGAGTCATCAGGTTCCAGCTCACCACGGCCAATCGCGGCTCTGGCGTTGGTGATCACAGCCTTGCTGGGGAACCCCTTGCGCGCGCCCAGAGAGGCAATTTTCCGCAACAGTTGCCAGCCAGGCTCACTCGAACCTTGGCTGGCAAGGGCTAGCAGCTTGGTGACATCGCTGGTTGAGGGGAAGCCCCGGGCGTGATAGAAGGCACTGAAAACTTCCAGCAATTTTTCATCAGCCCTATTGGCTGGTGGGCGCTTGAGTAAAGACAGCAGCCTCTGGATTTCAGCGCGTTCAGGCAGGCCCCCGGAATGGCACATGGAGGAAAGGCTGGCCAGCACTGTGGCATTCACTTTGCCATCGGCAGTGTAAAGTTCGTCCATGGTCAGCAGAGCTTGCACCTGTTGCGGATCAGGAATGCCTTTGCCATTACACATAGCGGCGATAGAGCTGAACAGTGATCTGCCTTTCACCACCCTGATTGATATTTTCCTGATGTCTAAAGGACTGACCAAATATCCCGGAGCACCAACATGCTGCCAGTTCAACACCAGATTAAGAACCTCAATCACCTTGGTTTGGGTGCAGCAATGTGCCGGGAGCTGGAGATAGCCGAATATTTCGATGCACGCATAACCAATGACCCTGATGCGCGCAATGT
>JAKROC010000384.1 GCA_024509075.1 Endozoicomonas sp. | reverse complement strand
TTTTTTCAGAAAACTGACTAAACATTCGTTTTATGCAAACTCTAAAGTCGAGTTTCAAGTTGATTCGAGGCGGCAAATGAGGGAAGCCCTTGTGCCCTGTGGGTGCTTCAGGGGCGAGTAGTTTGCGGTTTGAGTGGAACTATTTTTCCAAAAAAGTATCCAAGCGTAGATAAAAAAGTCTATTTAAGGGTTGTTTCAATGGATACGTCTGGACAAGTCTCACCTACGGGTGCGCCACCACCTTATCAGCTAACGTCTGGTCAATCGAATCAGGATTGCGCAGGCGCTTTTTCCCGTAATGTCAGCCCTGCTGCATCGCCCTCTGCAATGCCACCCCCATATGAGTCCCTGTCGGATGTCCCACCACCGGGCCTTACCCCATTTGCCGGGGCGGTGCAGGTTTCTGCTCAGACTGACCCAACTCTGGCAGGCTGCCTGGTCCGGATGCAAAGAGCCTATGGCGTTGATTTTGCACATCTGGCCGAAAAAAACAATTTTAAGCTGGTCCATGCTATCGGCGACGGATTCAAGCGGATGGCTCTGGAGGTAATACGTGCTAATGGCAGTTCAGAGAGTGAGCAACTGCGTGTTTTGGCTGCTCGTCTGGAAAAATTGTATCTTGCCACGGAGTGGGGTATTGAGGACAGGGAGGATAAAATCAAGCTGGCTTTTATCGTAACTATTTTCATGCTGGAGCAAAAAGTCTTGCTGACCGGTTCAGAGGCGGGTTACGCGGAGCATCAAAAACGGCTAGCGTCGTCGGTCAGGAAAGATTTTTTTCACCGGCTAACAACCATTGACTGGCGCGCTGCCGGCAGACGGATCGCAATAAATGTCAATGAGTTTCTGGATGCAAATCCCGGCTTAAGCCGTGAGCTTAAAGATGAAGTTCCAGAGCCAACCACCCTGATGCTCTCCGGTCTTCGCCTTGGTGATATTCCCGGTACTGTGGCCAGCGCCGGACTTCGTTCCCGGCTTCAGATGCTGAGTCAACAATATGGTGTTGATTTCACTTCTCTTATCGAGGCTATGGGGGATAGCGGGTCACGCGGCATTTCTGCTATAAGCGACTTTGTGCGCACAGCGTTGACCGATCTGACCCAGAAAATTTCGATGAAGGATCCGGGCTGGCAAAGTCACCCAAGACCAATGTATGCATACACCAGCAATGGCTCTTTCCTGGATCGAAATGCCAAACTGGTCTTTGCAGCTATGGGCTTCTTTCAGGGCGAGGTATTTAATAGTGATGCCTCATCCTCCCCGCCAGTCCCGGGGGAAAAATGCCCACCGGGGCCACATCCTTGTCCGGTGGCAGCGGGAGTTGGTGACAAAATTGCTGAGGTTAGACGTCGTTTCATTCAATTCTTGCTCTCTGTTTCCAGCAATTGTGGCAGGAATGATATTTACGAGAATGTTAAAGCACACGTGCAATGCCTGTGGCCAGCAGGGTCGTTGCCAGAGTTGCCAGAAAAGACATGACTCAGACTTCCTCAGCGAAATAGCTATGCCCTGAACACGCCTTCACTGTTTTGGGTTGGGCGATGAAGACTGTAGCGAGACAATAAAAGAGCGCAGTGCTGGAGAGTTGGTAATGCCTGTCCTCGACTTTAGACTTTGCATGACACGAAAGACTGGCCAGGTTTCGGTAAAATAAGCTGGCAGCATATTTTTTGCCATAGTTAACGGGTTACGGCCTGTCA
>JAKROC010000383.1 GCA_024509075.1 Endozoicomonas sp. | reverse complement strand
GACTGCATGGATGCAGGAGGTAGAGCAACGCATGGAGCAGTTGCCGAGCAAATGCGGCCAACAAAGTAGCAACTTGAAAGGCGACGGGTATAACCATCATTCCCCAGGGCTTTGGAGCAATCATTAATGTTGGTAAGGATCGCCATAGCAATCGCTATTTTAATGCCGACGTATATAGCTCAGGCAGAAGATGACAATTACCGACTGCTTTTTCAAAGAACCGATCGGGTCATAGTCCATTTTCGGGAGCATCCAACGCCAGCCAGGGCACTGTCATTTATCAAGCAAGGCGTCATGCACGGCGGCTTTGGCGTCGCAGCCGGTAAACGGCGGGAGGTTTTGGAAATTGGTGCTCCTCTGGCAGTAAACGATGTAAGAACACTGGCCGAGGCATTAGAGGACGATCCACAGGTCAAGTTCGCTGAACCAGACCTGGTGATGCAAACCATGCAGGTACCCAATGATCCCCTCTACAAACATCAGTGGCACTTTTATGAACCCAAGGCTGGTCTCAATCTGCCCGCAGCCTGGGAGATCACTACAGGCAATATCAACAACGTCATTGCTGTTATCGATACCGGCATTACCAGGCACGACCAGATTACTGATCGCCTGGTTGCTGGCTACGATTTTGTATCAGACCCATGGATGGCTAATGATGGCGACGGCTGGGACAAAAACCCGCAAGACACTGGCGACTCACTGAAAACAGGTGCCTGTGGCACCTCATATGGCAATCCAATACCGGCCAGCCCACAGAAAAGCAGCTGGCATGGTACCCACGTAGCCGGCACCATCGCCGCCCGAACCAACGACGGCAAAGGCGTTGCCGGCGTCACCTGGCTATCGCAAGTTCAGCCACTGAGAGCTCTTGGTCGCTGCGGCGGCTACACCTCGGACATCGCCTCAGCCATACGCTGGGCAGGTGGTCTGGCAGTATATGGACTACCGATAAACCCGACCCCGGCCAATGTCATTAACCTTAGCCTCGGTGGTTCCGCCCTGTGGTGCCCACAAACCTACCAGGATGCCATTAACGAAGTAGTTGCTGCTGGGGTCACTGTGGTGGTGGCCGCCGGAAATGAACGACGCAATGTGGCCATGAGTACACCAGCTAATTGCAATAACGTGATTGTTGTTGGTGCCATCAATCGCATTGGCAACCGCAGCAACTACTCAAACTATGGCCCAAGAATTGACATCATGGCGCCTGGAGGGGAAATTCAAACACCCGGAAATGGCATCTTATCGTTGTACAACTCAGGGCAAGTATCACCCGAGCGCAGTTCATACACCGAGTTACAGGGCACCAGTATGGCAACACCTCACATTGCCGGCCTGATAGACCTCAGTTATGCCGTGAACCCCGATTTATCCCCTGGCGAGCGTCGCCGTTTGCTAAAAGAGACGGCAAAACCATTTCTGCCTGACAGCAATTGCAATACAACACAGTGCGGTGCTGGCGTGGCTGATGGAGCAGCTTTTCTCAGGGCTGTGCAGCAAACTCAATGAAATAGATCATCCGGCGATAACATGTCAGGGGTTTTAAATACAAGACTGGCTGTATAAAACAGGTTGGAGCAATCCTAAAGCTGGCATATCAACCCGTTCGTAATAAGAAGTAGACGATTCAGTAGTGCGTCCCTGGCGAGCGTCGCCGTTTGCTAAAAGAGACGGCAAAACCATTTCTGCCTGACAGCAATTGCAATACAA
>JAKROC010000382.1 GCA_024509075.1 Endozoicomonas sp. | reverse complement strand
AAGCGGTCAAAGCGAGAAAGTTTAATGTCTACGCCGTCGCCCACGTAGATCAGGCTCTGGAACTGCTGACCGGTCGCCAGTACAAGCCATCGGCGGCGTGAATGAAAAAATCGAAGGCTTCTTTGACCTGTGCAACGCCAGGGGGCTGACCGGCGAACAAGGGGTGATTATCCCCCAGGCCAATGTGCGCAATTTGATGCTGCACAACAAAGTGGTTGAAGCGGTCAAAGCGAGAAAGTTTAATGTCTACGCCGTCGCCCACGTAGATCAGGCTCTGGAACTGCTGACCGGTCGCCGTCCGGGCATGATAAACAGCAAAGGCAATTACCCCAAAGGCTCCATCAACCGGAAGATACTCGAACGCCTGAAAGAGATCGCGGAATTAAGCCACGAGCCGGGCAAAGAGAGCGGCAGTTAGGTAAGTGGCAGCCTGGTTACCACCATTTATACCCGTCGCCTTTCAAGTTGCTACTTTGTTGGCTGCATTTGCTCACCCCGGTTAGTATTTCTAAGCTCCCGGAGCTTCGCTCAATTGCCGCCGCGTGGCAATATGAATCCATTGGGTATAGTCGAAGTGCGCCACCCTCTACCCATTGACTTCGCTCAGGATGAATGGGGTTGGGTTTGGTGGTATCTTCTTGCTTACTACTACTCCCCCTTGGTTTTTGTATTTTAACAGGGTAGCGCCGAGTCAAGCGGTGCTACTCTCTGGTTAATGCCAGTTGCCAAACCAGTGACCCATGCCATATTTGTGAGCCAACACCTAATACGACACTGACAGAATAATTAAAACAGTCGGTGCACACTAGGAGAGACCACCATGACCACAGCAGCCCTCCAAGAGAAAACAGAAATCCAACAAAAGCATCCGTCTTTGACCGATCTTTTTGCTGCTCAGCGCAAAGCCTTTTTACACGATGCCAACCCCGACTATTACGAACGGGTTGCCCGACTGAAAACCCTGGAAAAATTGCTGCTGACGCACAAACCAGCGCTGCTCAAAGCGCTGGATGACGATTTTGGTGGCCGCTGCGAAAGCGAATCACTGCTTACTGAGTTTGTCCCCAACCTGGGCAATATTCGCTACACCATCAAGCATCTGAAAAAGTGGCTCAAACCCAGTAAACGCAAGGTGAGCCCACAACTGATGCCAGCCTCGGCAAAGGTGGTTTACCAACCGCTGGGGGTTGTTGGTATTGTAGTTCCTTTTAATTACCCGCTCTTTCTCTCCCTCGGGCCATTGTTGACGGTGCTTGCCGCAGGCAACAGAGCCATGATCAAGATGTCAGAGTTCACCCCAAAAACCTCAGCATTGCTGGCTCACGCCATTGAGCAATCCTTTCCACCAGATTTAGTCACGGTAGTGTGCGGCGATGCCGAAGTAGCAAGCGAATTTACCAGCCTTCCTTTCGACCATATTATTTTCACCGGCTCAACCAGCGTGGGTCGGCACGTTATGGGAGCAGCGGCAAAAAACCTGACTCCAGTAACCCTGGAGCTTGGCGGCAAGTCACCAGTGATTGTGGATAATGATTTCCCGATGCAGGAGGCTGTCGAAAGGATCTGTTACGCTAAGTCCCTCAACGCCGGCCAAACCTGCATAGCGCCGGACTATATTCTGGTAAGACAAGAGCAAAAATCAGCATTTATTGATCACTACATCAAGGCTTTCCAGAAAATGTACCCGACAGTTGTCGGCAATGATGATTACACATC
>JAKROC010000381.1 GCA_024509075.1 Endozoicomonas sp. | reverse complement strand
AGTCCGGTGACAGCACTCTTCGACTCGGCCCGGGATGAACGGAAGCCGGGAAGTTGTTTCAGGACAAATCCTGACACGTTTTGATGAGTACTTTATGGCACCACCGGCGGTTAAAGAGATTATCTTCCGCAGCGTAGTCGAAGACTCATTGCGCATTATTGGCCTGGAAACTGGTGAAATAGATATTGCTCTGGATACGATCGATAACTCACAGGTTGATCGCCTGCTGAACGCTGGCAAGGTGGAAACAGACCAGACCATACGCCTGAATATTTGCCGAAAGATCCAGCAGATGATTATTGCCGATGCACCGGATGTCATGTTGTTTAACAACGTTCTTTTGGTCGGCACTCAAGCCGAAATCGGAGGACTTGACCTGCATCCGGTAACATTGCACGACTTTTACCCAATTACTCCTGGTAAGTCATAGGGGTTCGCACAGCAAAACGGGGACACCCAGTTTAAATCGCAATTCAAATCATTTTTCTGACATGGGAAATCATTTTTCACCTATTCTCAAGTCTTCTGAGGAGGGTTATACATGAACGAACTGGCACCTCCCCAGCTTAATGTGCTGGGTACCAGACTGGAGATATGCTGCCAAAACCCAATAACTGGCTTCTTTCGTGACGGATTTTGCCACACCTCACACAGTGATTGGGGCAGACACACCGTATGTGCCGTGATGACTGAGGAGTTTCTTCAGTTCTCCCGGTCTCAGGGCAATGACCTGATCACACCAAACCCTGCC
Organism: Endozoicomonas sp.; assembly: GCA_024509075.1. Classification (GTDB taxonomy): domain Bacteria; phylum Pseudomonadota; class Gammaproteobacteria; order Pseudomonadales; family Endozoicomonadaceae; genus Endozoicomonas. The sequence continues at coordinate 966 of JAKROC010000381.1, read as the reverse complement.
ATGGGCTTTCCCGGGCTCCGGGCAGGTGACCGTTGGTGCCTGTGCGCTGCAAGGTGGGCAGAGGCTCACCAGGCTGGTGTTGCACCGCCGGTTTATCTGAACGCCACCAACCAGGCAGCACTTGAAGTGATCGAGCTTGGTACACTGCAACAAAAAGCAAGTCAATGAGGCGCAGATCTACGACAAGAGTCAACCAAAGGATACTGCTGGTCTTTGTGGTACTTTTCAGTCATCAGAAGTCACTTCAGGGAACACCTCCATAATCAAAGTGCCTGCGTGTCATTGTTATGGCAGGGCTCATGATATACCCGCCGCCTTTCAAGCTGCTACTTTGTTGGCTGCATTCGCTCAATTGCCGCCGCGTAGCAACATGAATCCATGGGGTATAGACGACAAGGTAATTGATGAATATCCATACCGGGAACACTGCCAACCAATCTGAGGCAAGCACCCTCTTGCCTGGAAAAATGAGCAATTGCTTCTTTGCCTGCGGAAATCCTGTTTTTCTGCGCCCTGCCACCCTGTCCAGTGGTAATTCCAACCCATTGGCGATTGCTGTAGAATCGCCCGACTGTAGTATTACTGGTTCAGATACGGCCTGGCCATGAACTGCCATCCTCCATATCCGTAGCCACAAAAGGTCGTTGGCTTTTTGTACTGCTATGCAGTCTTTCAGAGTTGGTGCCCGGCACCTGACAACAGCGAGTGATATAAGGCAATGTTAGAAGTCAATCCCATTAAGGAGCGAATCAAAGATCTGACAGCACGTACTGACGTGCTTAGGGGGTATCTTTGACCACGCTCACAAAAGTGAGCGGTTACAGGAAGTGGAGCGGGAACTGGAAGACCCGAACGTGTGGAATGACCCGGAATACGCGCAAAAACTGGGCAAAGAGCGTGCGACTCTTGAAGCTATTGTCAATACGCTGGATGAACTGGCCAGTGGCCTGACAGATGCGGATGAAC
>JAKROC010000380.1 GCA_024509075.1 Endozoicomonas sp. | reverse complement strand
AAAAAGGTTAAAAAGCAAATAGGAATTAAAGTTAGGCATTATAAATACAAGTTTGAAATTCGCCTGAAGAAACGGCCTTAACACACACGTAAATGAATTTATCTTACTATACACGAATATGTGAACAGAGAAAAACTCGTGAGTTTTCTGTAAATGTAGGTAATGTAACGTAAATGCGGCCAACTTAGACGGATAAACCAATTCCTATTTCCCTTTTTTCTACGACAACGTTGTTGCAATTAGGTGTATGTGGAAGTTAGAAAATATACGTTTCCATGTTCAGTCGTTGTTGAATTAGACAAATAAAAGCAAATGCGCCCCCCTTTGCGACCAAATGTTCTATCGTCGTTAGCGCTAATAAACGGGTTTGATGGATTGTTTGCGAACGATGAGGTCCCTCCCAGAGGTGCCATATCTGGGCCAATTTCTGCTATTTGTTTGCTTTTGCTATCATCACCTGTAAAAAGGTTTGTTGAACTTGTGAGCGAATTAAGTATCGTATTACGTCATATCGCACCCAAAGGCTATATATCTAGGCCAAGGTTGGAAAAGGTCTTTTATGAACAACTAAGCCGAGAAAACGGTTTTGTCAAATAGAGTCCCGATTTCATCATATGCATCCCAAAGGTAATATATTTAGGCCAAACGATGTACTAGCATTTGGCATGCGACTGAAGAAAATAATAATAATAATAATAATACGGGACTTAAGTCGAAAATAGTTCAACAAAATTATTTTTTTTTGCCGCAGTTGACAATATCCATCACTTGAACAAGGGAGGGATAATAATGTTGGTTTTTTAAAACAGTACAAACTATTTTAAAACTTCAGTAACATAAAAAGGCCTCCAAGAAGAAAGAAGATGTTGTGGTTCTGCTCCAGGAAGCAACAAGTTTGCTAGAAGAAAAAGAAAAATCGCGAAAGAGGAAGAAAGGCGAGAGTGATTCCGAATTTTACAGGGACTCCACAACCGGTTTCAGGGAATACAAGTACGAGTATCGGCCTCGTGAAAAGAAAAGCATAAATACTGAGGCAAATAGTGCCTTTGCCAATGCATCAGTGGAATTCGAAGGTGATTTGATATTATTTTGTTGATTACACTATGCACGTAAACTGTTTAACTCAGATCAGCGAGTGAGAATAAGGTGATATAACCTGCTGCTTAACTATCAATTGTGGTTTAATTTATAGTTTTTCAAAGTAATAGGAATGTCATTACCCAGTGTTTCAGATTATGATTTAATATTAGTATGAGACTATTAAAATCAAAATCAATCTGGGTTAAAAAAATTAATCAAAGATAAAATTGAACCACAACATAATGACTTAGTCCATAATCCTTCGTTGTTCAAAAGCCCCTAACTCCTTCCTTATGCCTTTCTTTAGAACCGATTCCTGGCATAACTGGGTTGGACGCAGGCTATGAGTTTGATTCAGATGATGTTGACGAAACAGGTAAGCAACAGATGGTATAAAGGATTCCTGTCAAAAAATTAATTGCAATATAATCCAATTCCATCCTTGCCGTCCTGTACCACTTGCTCAAAATACCCGTTAATTTCTTTCTTGTTTGGTGGGATCTTTTTGTCTAGTGTAATCATGTCTTTTGTGGCATTTGGCAATATTACAGTCAGTTGCAATGACATTATCAAAGAAAAAAAGAAAAAAGGTTAAAAAGCAAATAGGAATTAAAGTTAGGCATTATAAATACAAGTTTG
>JAKROC010000038.1 GCA_024509075.1 Endozoicomonas sp. | reverse complement strand
GTCTCGTCAAATCGGGCGGGATAAGCCGAGACTATCGAGGAACCCTCGCCCTTGTGCCCCCGGGTGCGATAGGGCGGGGAGTGTCATATTGCCTTTTGTTTCCTGCAAAACAGTTCCGGGTATTTCTCCCTTATCAGTTCCAGGATTTTAGCGTGCGCCGGTTTGAAGGCCTCTGTTGGGATTTGATCCTCAAGCTCTGTATCGGGGTGGTGTTTGCAGTAGTCTTTCTTGGCGTCTTGCAAAACGGCATTGACGTATGACCCGATTTGCTTGTGGGAAGTGGGATCACCAAGTTGGGAAACGACGTTAATGAGGCGATTGGCGTTGATGTAGTCGATCAGGCGGTTAAAGGAAGATGCGTTCAAATCGTTACTTGACCGGTGGCTGGCATCGGGCGGGCGTTTCGATTTGCCTTTTTTGCTGGTGTGTTTGGTGTGTGTTTTTTCGATCTCCAGGAAGCCTTCTGCGCGTTTTTTTAGTAGAAAAAGGTTGTTGCTGTCTTTTATCAGGCGGTTTGCTGGCTGAATCACAACACCTTCAATGAAGTCGTAGCGGGCTATGGGCTTTTCGTCATGCATGGCCGTTGCTGGCTGTGGCGCATGGGCTTTTGTTAGTACTTTTTCCGGATTAAAGGCTATTGCCTGGGCAAAAGTGACGTTGTCAGCCAATATTGGTACTGGCTGCAACTGTGAGAAGTTCATTCTCTTCATGAAAGTACGAAACTGCTGGTTGGTCTGTGTTTGGCCATCTTTTTCGATGGCAAAAGGTGCATAATACTGACTCTGTCCGTAATCGATTCTCTGATTAATCCCCTTGCCGTAATATTCTCCCCTGAGGGTAATGAACTGACATCCCATGATGTCAAGTCCAGATTGAACTGCCAGGAAGTCTTTTTTGTATTTTTTCAGTATCATTGGTGCGTCGAAAAATGGTTTTTCAGCACTGATTTCCCTGTTTCTGGAAAAATACCTGATGTTGTTTGGGGTGATCATTACAGTCATGTTTGCGCCGTCAAGCTTTTCTGAAACGACAAACCGGGATTTTGCCAGGGCTGGGTCGAAGGCAAATATGTGATCGATGTATTCCTGGCAGCTACTGCTTTCAATGCTGGGAAACGCAGTGAATTCTGGTTTTACTTCCCTGCCATTGATATCGGTCAGGACAATTTTGGGTATGTCCAATTTGGTGGGTTGCATGGTAGCCACTGTGCCAATGGCAGTTGACTCGGTGTCTACCGATCTGCCAGAGAAGTACGTATTCGGGTTGCCTCTTTCATTAGGGGTGACGCTGTTTGATGAAATGGCGCATATGTCCGTAACAGGATGCATCATACGGCTCCTTTATTTCAGAGTTATTAATTAAGGGCCAGATCAATCTAGCAGACTGTTCCAGAAGTGAGGTTGTCTTTGTCCGGTTCGGTATGCAGCACTTCCCGTCATTGACCAGAAAATGGTATAAGCTCTCACGAAAACTGGCGCATCAACCGATGTCGGGAAAAGGAAAAAACGCTGGTGCTTTTTTATGTCCAGCCCTGGTCGCCGGCCAATCTGTGAAAAGCCCGAAATATGGGGTTCCGCTATCTGGACCTCTGCCTGAGAACCGTCGCCGGGGCAAACGCCCGGACGTAACCCCCCTACTTAGAAACTGGAGGCTAGAGGTGAGCACCTCGCCAATGAACAATCCTACTGGCAACTCTTTGCAAAACGGTCCCTCCCAAAATGGCACCGTGAAAAAGGGTGGCGCCCGGCTCAACCCATCGGCACGCAGGAGGGCACGACGTCTGGCCCTTCAGGCGTTGTACCAGTGGCAAATAGCCAAATCCCCTCTCAACCAGATTGAGGCGCAGTTTCGCCATGATCATGATTTAAAGAGTGTTGATGAGGGGTATTTCAGTGCCATCATCCATGGTGTTCCCAGTCAGGCCGGTCAGCTTGATGAAGCCATGAGTGCGGCATTGGACCGACCACTGAGTCAACTTGATCCTGTGGAACTGTCGGTGCTGCGCATTGGTTGCTTTGAACTGATGAATCGTAAGGATGTCCCTTATCGTGTGGTTATCAACGAGGCGATAGAGTTGGCCAAATGCTTCGGTGCCCAGGATTCTCATCGTTACGTCAACGGCATTCTCGACAAACTGGCACCACACCTGCGTGCTGACGAAGTAAAGGCTTACCGTAAAAAGTAGCTAGAGTATTCATCTTGACCATTTAATGGGGAATTATGATTATTGGCGCAGTGGGTGAGTTTGAACTGATCAAACGCTATTTTGCTTGCCCGGAAATCGCCCAGATTCAAGGACAACACACCAGCGGTCTGCGGGGTATCGGTGACGACTGCGCCTTGTTTGACATTCCCGTCGGTATGCAGCTGGCTCAGTCTCTGGACACGCTGGTGGAAGGGGTGCATTTTCCTGTCCATTGTGACCCGTTTGCCCTTGGCTACCGAGCCCTGGCGGTCAGTCTCAGTGATTTGGCCGCTGCAGGGGCAGAGCCGCACAGTTTCACTCTTGGGCTGACTTTGCCGAGTATCTCGGAGCTGTGGTTAAAAGAGTTTTCCGAGGGGCTTACTCATGTGGCGCAAAAATTCCGGCTGCCCCTGATTGGCGGCGATACCACTAAAGGCCCGCTCACCCTCTCGTTGCAGGTGCAGGGCTTGGTACCCAAAGGGCAGGCATTGCTGCGCAGTGGTGCCAAAGTCGGGGATTTGATTTGCGTCACTGGTACACTGGGTGATGCTGCCGGTGCGCTCAGAGCTGTGATGGCGGGTGATACGCCAGAGGACTGTGGCGATGCTCATATCAAGTATCTACTTAGCCGCTACTGGTACCCGGTACCCCGGCTGTCTGCCGGGCAGTGGCTGCGTCAGGCCGGAGCGACGTCGGCCATAGATATTTCTGATGGTCTGATCGGTGATCTGCGGCACATTCTTGAAGCCAGTGGTGTGGGTGCTGAAATTGCCCCTGAGTTGTTGCCAACATCGTTTGCCCTCAACCAGAACCATGGCCGGGACAATGCGCTGACCATGGCGCTGACCGGTGGTGATGATTACGAACTGTGTTTTACCATTCCACGGGAGCTGGCCCAGACTCTGCCGGCCAAATTATCGGACGACTGCCCGATAACCTGCATTGGCCAGGTAACCGATGAGACCGGTATTGTCCGCGATTCTCAGGGTATCCCGTTGATTGAAAAGGCGTATACTCACTTTTGATGCCCAAAGGCGGTTAACTCATGATGCCTCCCAACGCGCCAATGCCCGTACAACCGAGCGCGACTTGCTGGAAAAACCCGGTGCACTTTCTCGCCTTCGGTTGTGGCAGTGGCCTGGTGCCGAAGGCACCTGGCACGTTCGGCACTCTGGCGGCAGTGGCATTTTATCTGTTGCTGCAGGGGCTGGACTTCTGGGTTTATCTTGGGATTCTGGTGGCGGCTTCGGTCATTGGCTTTTGGTTATGCGGTAAAACGGCAGAGGATATGGGGGTGCACGACCATCCGGCGATTGTCTGGGATGAGTTTTGCGGTTTCTGGCTGACGATGGTGGCCGCTCCCGCAGGCTGGTTGTGGATTGTACTGGGTTTCGTGCTCTTCCGGCTGTTTGATATTGTCAAGCCGTGGCCCATTTGCTGGCTGGATAAAAAAGTCCACGGTGGCGTGGGTATTATGGTGGATGACCTGGTGGCCGGCCTGTTTGCGCTGATGATTATGCAAGGGCTTAACCTGCTGGTGTAGTCTCTGGTCGCCATTTCGATAGCGGTTTCTCAGACTGGTACAATCCGGTCACACATTTTTTAAGGAGCAGTGAGTGTCTGTTGTTTTTGTTGCAGAGTCTCGCTTACCCACGCCCTATGGCGAATTCATCATGCATGGTTTCGAAGACAGTGGTACGGGCAAGGAGCACCTGGCGTTAACCATGGGGGATATTGCCCGGGGTGAGCCGGTATTGGCGCGGGTTCATTCTGAATGCCTGACTGGTGATGCCCTGTTCAGCATGCGCTGCGATTGCGGGCCACAGTTGCAAGTGGCTCTGGAGCGTATCGCCGCAGAGGGGCGGGGCGTGTTACTGTACCTGCGCCAGGAAGGACGCGGGATAGGCCTGCTCAATAAAATTCGCGCTTATCATCTGCAAGACAGCGGTATGGACACGGTGCAAGCCAATGAGGAGCTGGGCTTTGAGCCGGACATGCGCCAGTACGACATGTGCAAGACCATGCTTGACCATCTGGGCGTCTCCAGTCTGAAGCTGATGACCAACAATCCGCGCAAGGTGGAGGCGCTGACCCGTCTTGGCATTCAGGTGGCCGACCGCATTCCACACCAGACCGGGCAAAACCCCCACAACGAGCGCTACCTGGCTACCAAAGTATGGAAGCTCGGCCATATGTTCAACACGGCTTGATTGGGTGAGCGGGAGCCTGGATTCGGCTCCCGTTTTGCTCAGGCAGGGGTAGTTGTTTCACCCAGATGGATGGATTTTACCGCAATCCGGCGCATCCGCTCACGTACTGAGCGGATGATGCCTTCTTTATCCAGCCCGCACTGGGCCAGTTGTTCCTGATGGCTGGCGGCTTCGATGCAGGCATCGGGGATGCCCAGCGAGACCAGTGGTATCAACATCTCCTGACTGTGCAGGTACTCCATGACCCCTGAGCCGGCACCACCGGCCATGCACCCTTCCTCTATGGTGACCAGCAGTTCATGGCTTTCGGCCAGTTGCTTCACCAGCTCCCGGTCCAGCGGTTTGACAAAGCGCATACTGGCCACGGTGGCGTCCAGCACTTCGGCAGCCTCTAGTGCGTTACCCAGCAACGTGCCAAATACCAGCAGGGCGACACGGCTGCCATGACGACGAATCTCCCCTTTGCCGATGGGCAGTGGTTCCAGGTCGGTACAGATTTCCGCGCCCATGCCAGTGCCCCTGGGATAACGCACCGAGGCAGGGCCGTTGTGGTGGTAGCCTGTAGACAACAATTGACGAGTTTCATTTTCATCGCCGGGGGTCATGACCACCATGTCGGGAATGCAGCGCAAATAAGCGATGTCGTAACAGCCGCCGTGGGTTGGGCCGTCTTCACCGACCATGCCGCCCCGGTCGATGGCAAACAACACATCCAACTTCTGGACAGCCACATCATGAATCAGCTGGTCATAGGCCCGCTGCAAGAACGTGGAGTAAATGGCCACCACCGGTTTAAGACCCTCACAGGCCATGCCTGCGGCCAGTGTGACCGAGTGTTGCTCGGCAATGGCGGCATCAAAATAACGTTCCGGGAAGTGGTCGGCAAAACGAATCAGGTCGGAACCCTCTTTCATGGCCGGGGTGATGCCCATCAGACGCGGGTCGGTGCTGGCCATATCATACAACCACTGGCCAAAGACGTTGGCATACTTGGGTTTTTTCGGCGCAGCAATTTTGGGTGATTTGGTGGCATTCGGTTCCAGCTTGGTAATGGCGTGATAACCGATCGGGTCCTGTTCGGCCGGGTTAAAACCTTTGCCTTTGCGGGTAACGATATGAAGAAACTGCGGCCCTTCGAGATCCATCATGTTTTTCAGCGTGTGTATCAGCATGGGCAGGTCGTGACCGTCGATGGGGCCGATGTAGTTAAAGCCCATCTCTTCGAACAAGGTGCCGGGAACGACCATACCCTTGACGTGTTCTTCAGTCCTTCTGGCCAGCTCCCAGGCGCGGGGGATAACGCTCAGAACTTTTTTGCTGCCCTCGCGAATATGATGATAGGTGCGACTGGACAGCACTTTGGCCAGGTAGTTAGACAGACCGCCAACACTGCGGGAGATGGACATGTCGTTGTCATTCAGAATAACCAGCATACTGGCCTTCAGGTCAGCGGCATGGTTCATGGCCTCATAGGCCATGCCAGCGGTCATGGCACCGTCACCAATTACGGCCACCGTCCGGCGCTTTTCGCCCTTGGCTGCAGCGGCAACGGCCATACCCAGCGCGGCACTGATGGAAGTGCTGGAGTGGCCGACGCCAAAGGTGTCAAACTCACTCTCTTCTCTTTTGGGAAACGCGGCCAGGCCATTTTTCTGGCGCAGTGATGGCATGCGCTCACGACGTCCAGTAAGAATTTTGTGCGGATAGGCCTGGTGGCCGACATCCCAGACCAGCCTGTCTTCTGGTGTGTCAAACAGGTAATGGAGGGCAATGGTCAACTCAACGACGCCCAGTCCGGCACCAAAATGCCCCCCGGTTTGCCCGACGGAATACAACAGATATTCCCGCAGCTCCCGGGCCAGTTCTGGCAGCCGGGATTCATTAAGTGCGCGAAGCTGTTCCGGATTATTGACCTGATCCAGAAGCGGAGTGTCAGGTCTTGTCTTAGGTATCTCGTGAAACATGTGTTCGTAATAAGTCTGGGCTAAGTCTGCCAGTCGGCATTGTACACCCAACCCGACCGGAATAGCATCGAACAATGTTATTGTTGTGCACGGATGACACTGTCGTTAAACCAACTGGTCATCTCACTCAGGGCGCCAACTGTTATTTTTCTTTCTGCTGGTCTGTAATTTGTCCTGTTATACCCGTCGCCTTTCAAGTTGCTGCTTTGTTGGCTGCATTTATGCCCTTTAGGGTATTCGCTCACTCCGGTCACATAGTATTTCTATGCTCTTGGGGCTTGGTTCATTTGCCGCCTCGAATCAACCTGAAATCCTTTGGGTATATGCTGGTGTCCCTGAGTGTGGCTGTCATCGATATATCAATCGGGCTGAATATTAAAAGTCAGCAACTTAATAATTTCGATGGACGATGTAATCGGCGATCTGACGTAAGGCATTTGCCTTATGATCAAGGTCGTCCAGGGCGCCGATCGCCGTACGACAAAGCTCTTGAGTGTAGTCCTTGGCAGGCTCCAGCCCCATCAATAATACGTAGGTGGATTTACCCAAGGCACAATCAGCCCCTTGTTGTTTACCTAACGTCTCGGTATTGCTGGTGACATCCAGAATATCATCTTGCACCTGAAAGGCCAGGCCGATGGCTTTGGCGTACCGATCAAGGGCTTGCAGGCTGGCACCTTCCCAGTCATGTTCCGGCAGGGCGCACAGTGCACCCATACGGACGCTGGCCTGAATCAGAGCACCGGTTTTGTGGGCGTGCATCAACTCAAGTTGCTGTTGGTGCAGCATGCCACCGGTGGCATATAAATCCATTGCCTGACCACCAGCCATGCCAGTCAACCCGGTAGCCTGGCTAAGCGTGTTGACCAGTTGCAGGCGTACTTGGTCGGTTAAGGTTGATTGCGGACAGAGCTTGCTGTTGCCAAGTACTGCGAACGCCAGACTCTGCAGGGCGTCGCCCACCAGGATTGCGGTGGCTTCGTCATAGGCCTTGTGGCAGGTAGGTTTGCCCCGGCGCAGGTCATCGTTGTCCATAGCCGGCAGATCGTCGTGCACCAGTGAATAGGCGTGGATCAGTTCAAGCGCACAGGCTGCAGGGTCGGCTTGCTGGATATCTCCCCCCAGAGCGTGGCAGCTGGCGTAGGCAAGGGTTGGCCGTACCCGTTTGCCGCCGTTGAAGGTGCTATAGCGCATGGCCTCCAGCAACCGTGGGCTGACGTCGCTGGATCTGGGGAAAATGGAGGACAGCGTCTGGTCGACCCTGCGGCGGCATTGGGCAAAAAAAGTGGCCAGCGTGTCTGGACTAGCCATATTATCGCCCTCGCTCCGATGTATGGCTGTCTGTCTCAGTGAGATTGGTCGGGCCACCTTTATCGTCCTGATCAAACGGCTCGGTGGTCAGCACGCCGTTCTGGGAGATGAGTTTTTGCACCTTCTGCTCGGCATTGGCCAGAGCTTTCTGGCAGTCACGGGTTAACCGGATGCCCTGCTCGAAAGCTGTCAGAGAGGCTTCCAGGCTCATCTCCCCGGATTCCATCTTGCGAACCAGTGTCTCCAGTTCTGCCAGAGACTGCTCAAAAGCAAAGCTGTTTTTTGTCATGAGAAAGCCTGAGTAAATGAGAGCAATCGCTGCTCGTTCAAGCGAGCAGCGACGATAATACCACGGTGATGGGAAATGTGCCGGACTGTTTGCAACTGCCGGGTAGTGGTCGTATTGGCAATCTGTTGCAAAAGATGGTGACCGGTGGAAAAAACTACACCAACTCTACGCGATAATCGAAAATTTTGATGTTGTCCTGTGGGTCAATGGCAATACGCCTGACTTCTCTGGCCATAATTGTTGTCGCTTCGCTGTTAAGTGTTTCAGCTTCAATCCGTACCAGTAAGTTCACCTGATAGTGGTTTTTTTCCAAATGGCTGACCTCGATCCGCTCCAGTTGATGGTCGATGCCGGGTTTAAAGCTCAGGCGTAGCGTCTGATACCACTGGCGGAAGCCGTCAGTACCACGGAACGTGCCGTCCGGGGTCATCAAGTGAAGAGCGTCGTCTGCATGCTGGACAAACCAGGCCGGGTCTTGCGGCAGCTGGTCAAACGCCTTGAACCAGTGGTGAACGAAGTCGCGCGGTTGCTTGTCTGGCGTGGTCTTGCGCCAGTGCTGCAAGGGTGGTTATCAACCAGCGTGCTCTTTGGCCCGTGCTTCCACCTCGTCGAGTGTGTTGTAAACACCCGGAATATAGATCATGCCGTGGCTATAAATGGGTTGGTGACAGTTCAACCCAGCCAGGTAGGCCGTTTGTTCCAGCGGTGTCATCAGCTGTTCGATGGAAAAGTGGTTGTAACCCAGCGGGTGGCAGGACTGCCTGGGGCCACCGATGGTAAACGACAGCACCAGATGTTTGCCCTTAAGCTTGTCCCCTTCCGGGCGGTAGGCAAAGTTGAAAGTAAATACCGTACCAGCCACTGCTTTATAATGCCGGGGACGGAGTACCAGTAGTAAAGGGAGCTGCAACACGATGGTGTCGGCACTGAGCAGGGCGGCCTGCTCTGCCTCGATGTCGAAATGGCAGTCGGGGTAGAGGCTGGCCAGATGGCGAATATCAATGCCTTCGACCATTGTGCTGTAACTCACTCAGAATCATTTTATTGGCGTGAGACTTATCAGGGTGTGGGTGGCCGGAGATAACAATAATTTTATTCATGACAGACAGACAATAACTGGGGGTTAGAGAATGAGATCAGGACGTTTGAACGGATGGCAGTCTAGCTCGTGTATTGATGACTAAACCAAGTTGCGGCCTGGTCCTGGCAATCTTAAAACATCATCAACATGGTCGATAGTGGAAGGTAATGCTTCAGGTCGGGGATGGGCCGATATATGGACACTGTTGTCAAAGAAAAACCGCACCACGGGCAAGCCGATTATCGCTCCATGCTCGGGCAGATTCTGGTATGTAAAGGTTACCTTCACCAGGAACAACTGGATAAGGCTGTTCATGCCCTGCAGGGGCGGGACCAGCGTTTAGGCGAGTACCTGATTGAGCATCGTATGCTTGCCCGCTGGCAGTTGCGCCGGGCACTGGTCAGCCAGAACCGGTTACGTTTATCGGTTGCGCTGTCCGTAGCACTGCTTACTCCTGTCAGTGGTATTCTGGCTGGTGAGAGTGTGGAGTTATACGACAATGATTATTTATTTTTGTTGCAGCCATTATTAGCCGCAATGACATTCACCTTCGATCCCGCCAGCTCGGCTGTCACGATCATGGATGATGATGTTATCAAGCTACGTGTTGCCAGTTCTTTGGGGGAGCTGGATTTTGATGGCTTGCGGTTGAGAAAGGGGCGCATCATTGATGGCCAGAAATTGTTGCTACAGGACCTTGATCTTGCCGGGGCAACAGTTTCGGTTCTTCGGGCAGGTCTGACCTCTGACAAGTAGAGATCTGCAGGTGACACCCCAAAAGGCCGCCCAACCAGGCGGCTTTTTTGGGCATTCAATGGCGTATCACGAATCGGTTGCCGTGACCGGTTTTTTTGTTTCGGCACTGTTTACGGGGCCAGAGCCAGAGCTGTGCTCAGTCCACACATCGGCATCCATGGTTTTATCCAGGAACGGAAACTTCCGGCGGTTGAATACCGGTGTGACACCCGCATCAACCTGGTCATCAAAGTCTTTGAGTACCTGAATGACCAGACGCGACAGAATCAGGATGGCGCACAGGTTAATCAATGCCATCATGCCCATGGATACATCAGCAAACGCCCACACTGTTGGCAGGTTGCTGGTGGCACCCCAGATTACCATTGCCAGGACGGCCGCACGATAAACGTGAACCAGCCATTCGTTATCTATGATAAAGCGCAGATTGGACTCGCCATAGTAGTAGTTGGCAATAATTGAACTGAAAGCAAACAGTAAAATAGCCAGAGCCACCAAGTGCTTGCCAATTGACCCAACCTGACTTTCCAGGGCCAGCTGGGTCAGTTCAATGCCGGTGACGGTGGTGCCTTCCATGGCGCCAGACATCAGAATGATAGCGGCCGTGGCTGTACAGATAATGATGGTGTCCATAAACACACCGAGCATGCCCAGCATACCCTGGTTAACCGGGTGCTTTGAGTGTGTTGTGGCAGCGGCATTCGGTGCGCTGCCCATGCCAGCCTCGTTGGAGAACAGGCCGCGCTTGATGCCTTGTTGCATGGCCTGAGAGACCAGGTAGCCGACCCCGCCACCGGCGGCGGTTTCCAGGCCAAAGGCGCTTTTGATGATCAGGGAAAACACCGCCGGCAGTTCACTGATGTTCATGAACACAACCACCAAGGCAGTGACGAGATAGCCAAAAGCCATGATTGGTACGATCATCTCGGCAACTTTGGCAATGGAGCGTATGCCACCAAAGATAATCAGGGCGCTGACAACGGCCAGAGCGATGCCGATGGCCTCGGCGGAAATGTCATAACCGGCAAATGCGGCGGCGATGGAGTTGGACTGCACACTGTTGAAGGCAAAGCCAAAAGCAATGATCAGGGAGATGGAAAAGACAATGCCCAGCCAGCGTTGGTTCAGGGCTTTCTCGATGTAGTAAGCTGGGCCGCCCCGGTAGGTGCCATCACCATTGTTGGTTTTATACAGCTGCGCCAGAATGTTTTCGGCCAGACTGGTGGACATACCCAGAATCGCGATCAGCCACATCCAGAACACCGCACCGGGGCCACCCATGGTAATGGCGACGGCCACACCGGCCATGTTGCCAGTGCCTATGCGCGCGGCAAGACTGGTGCAAAAAGCCTGGAAGGGAGAGACGTGAGTGTCGCAGTCGGTATTTCGACTGCTTAACAGGGTTTTCATTGCCAGGCCAAACCGGCGAATCTGGACAAATCGGGTTTTGATGGTGAAATACAGACCTGCACCCAGCAGCAGGTACATCAGAACACTACCCCACAGCAGCCCGTTAACATAGCCGATTAAATTACTCATAAGCTTCCTGAATCATTATTTATTCGCGATTTTTATTACAAAACAAACCATATGATATTAGAGAATAAGCTTTATATGCTAGGTTTTTTATTCTTATTTATATTTATGTGATCAACATGGTAATCCTGAGGGATGCCGGCAGCAAAGCCTGAAAATATAAGACTTTGGGTGTCTATACAGTGCAGATAAATATACGCCTGTATACGTATAACTGCTCATTTTATTGTGTGTAAATACCTATGAATTGCGGCTAATTTATGCTCAGGTAACTCATAGTGCTTTTACGTAGCGAAGCTGTTGTTAGTGAAAAAACAGGTTGCGTCAGGGTTCTGTTGTGACAAGTACTATGCCCAATGGACTTCATGTTGCCATGCGGCGGTAATTGAGCGAAGCCTTGAAGGTGACGGGTATAATGCGCTTTGCAGTAGCTACAGGTCTGTTTGTCTAGCATGATTCGGATTCGCGCAGATCACGACCGCTAATCCCGCTAATAGTCTCGTCTGGCTCGGTTATCACCCATACATCGCTATCGATGGTTCTATCCAGGAAGGGAAACCGGGTTCGATTGAACTCGGGGGAGATCCCCGACTGGGATTGTGCATCATAATCCTTCAATACCTGCATGACTGGCCCGCACAACAGCACAATGATAACAAGATTGATCAGGGCCATAAGTCCCATGGCCAGGTCGGCCAGCATCCAGACCATCTCCAGAGAAGCCACCGACCCCAGAAACACCAGAAGAACGACGGTGCTGCGGTAGGCCAGTAGCAATGGCCTACTGTTGCGGATAAACAACAGGTTAGTCTCCCCGTAGTAGTAGTTGGCAATGACTGAAGTAAAGCCAAAGAAGATAACGGCAACGGAGATAAACCATAACCCCCAGTCGCCAACTACACTGCCGAGCGCTGCCTGAGTCAGCTGAATTCCGTTAAGTGCGTTGCCTGTTTCGAGCTGGCCGGACAGTAGCACAATGGCAGCCGTTGCCGTGCAGATGACAACGGTATCGATAAAAACACTGACCATGGACACAATGCCCTGAGTCGCCGGATGGTGGGGCTTGGGCGTTGCTGTAGCACCGGCATTAGGGCCGCTGCCCATACCGGCTTCGTTGGAGAACAGTCCTCGTTTGATGCCCTGCGTCATTGCTTGATACACCGAGTAGCCGGCAGCACCACCAGCAGCGGAGTGCAGGCCAAAGGCACTTTCAAAGACCAGGGAGATAACTGCTGGTATCTCGCTGAAACGGCAGATGACAACGCCAAGGGCGATAAACAGGTAGGTCAGGGCCATAAAAGGCACCACCAGCTCGGTAAAGCGCACAATGGAATGAACGCCACGAAAGATGATAAAGGCTGTTACACTGGCAACGGTCAGTCCAACCATCATTGGTTTTAACGACAGATGACCGGCAATAGCCTGGGTTACCGAGTTGGCATGCACTGCGTTGAAAACAAAGCCAAAGGTAATTAGCAATAGCACAGAGAAAAGCACTCCCAGCCAGCGAAGGCCCAGTGCCTTTTCAATGTAATAGGCCGGCCCGCCACGAAATGTGCCGTCTTTATTGTTGGTTTTATAAAGCTGCGCCAGGGTATTTTCGACAAAGCTGGAGGCCATGCCCAAGATGGCTACGATCCACATCCAGAAGATGGCACCGGGGCCGCCAATAAAAATGGCAATGGCCACGCCGGCCAGGTTTCCGGTACCAACGTGGGCAGCCAGTGAAGTACACAATGCCTGAAAAGAAGAGATCTCATCTTTAGCAGTTTTGCGTGAACTGAGCATCAGTCCCCATGCGTGAAAAAAATAACGCAACTGCACGAATCGGCTTCGAACGGTAAAGTAAACGCCTGCTCCAAGGAGCAAGTAGATTAGTAAGTATTCCCAGATGACTGCGGTAATTCCAGAAACAATCGTACTCATTGGGACTCCGATGATTATTCGCGCCATACTTTTTCACCACACTAGGATAGCAAAGATATTTCTCGGCGCTGGTGGGTCAGATTTGTTCCGCAATTCTGATAGAATCCTTCTTGCAACGTGGATTCGATCCACCTGTTTGCAGTCAATGGGTTTCATGTTGCTGCGCGACAGAATATTAAAGAAACCCGATTATTCCTCGGGCCCAGCTGATCACTGTTTGCCGATATGACGACACTTTTTGATGAGTCGGGCGAGCTGCCCGCGCCGGTCAGGTATGATGACCTTGCTAGTCAGTTGGCAGGGCGCATCAACCCGGCAGAAATTCATGGTTATCTGTGTGGTTTGCTGTCTGCCGGGCAAGTGCCTGGTGAACGACAGTGGCTGAATCAACTTGGAGAGCAGATGGGAGAGGGTGGCATCGATGACGTACTCAGGCAGCTTTTATGTCAGCTGCTTGCCCGGACGCAGCACGAGCTTGAGTCTGGGGATCTCGGTGCCCCATTGCTGCTGCCGGATGACGACGAAACGCTGGAATTCAGGACTGAAGCACTGGGTATATGGTGTCAGTCGTTTATTTCTGGATTTGGTCAGGGGTTTCAGGGTATTCAGGTCAGTGATATGGCTGAGGAGGTGTTGCGTGACTTAGGGGAAATCAGCCTGATTGAAGCATCTGGTGAAGGCGACGAGTCAGAGCGACTGTTTGTGGAGGTCAGTGAGTTTGTCAGGCTGGCCTGGCTTAATGTTTATGCCGAGATGCATGGCAATAACGGCTCTGATAATGTTGGTGAGAGTCCGGTAGTCGTGCATTGAATATAAAACGACAAGTGACAAATTATCATCACGGTGAGCGGCGCGCATGAACAAGTCTGCCAATGATTTTACTGTTCTGATTATTGGAGCCGGTCTGGTAGGCTCCAGTCTGGCCTGTGCCTTGTCTGACCTGGTCAGACAGCATGGCTTGCGCCTGGCACTGGTGGAGTGCCATGACTTGAATCAACCTGGTGATGCACCACCGAGCTTTGATGCCAGGGCCTCTGCGCTGTCCTTGGGAACTTGCTGCATCTACGAACGCCTGGGGCTGTGGGCTGAATTGAATGATTACGCACAGGCCATCAGCACGATTCATGTTTCTGACCGTGGGCATTTCGGCGCTGTCCGTTTACATGCGGTTGAACAGGGTGTGCCGGCGCTGGGGTACGTGGTCAACAATCACCATCTTGGCGATGTGTTGCTCAAACGCCTGCAGGCGTTGTCAGCCGAGCGTATTGTGAGACTGTTTAGCCCACAATCGGTAGAACGGCTATGCCCAATCCCTGGTGGTATGAAAGTTCAGTTAACCTCAGGTGAGATCAGCGCATCGCTAGTCGTTGTTGCCGATGGTGGTCGTTCCGGCCTGATAGAACAGCTGGGTATCGGGATAAGGCAGACTGAATACCAGCAACACGCCGTGATTGCCAATATTGCTCTGGATCGTCCCCACAATGGCATGGCTTGGGAGCGTTTTGCTGGCCAAGGCCCGGTGGCGCTGCTTCCTCTTGTTGGTGATGACGCGTTTGCTCACCGGTCGGCTCTGGTGTGGACGGTTCCTGATCAGGAGATTGAGCGTGTTAACCGGCTGACTGATCATGAGTTTCTGGCCGCAGTGCAAGAACGCTTTGGCAGCCGGGCCGGGCGTTTTCTGGCGGTTGGCAAGCGTGACAGCTATCCGCTGACCATGCGTTTGGCCCGGGAGCAGGTCAGGCAGGGGTTGGTGATTCTGGGCAATGCGGCCCACGCCATTCATCCAGTGGCAGGGCAGGGCTATAACTTGTCGATACGCGATACCATGGCATTGGCGGAGAATATCTCAGAGTCGTTTATCGGACAGAAACCGGTGGGTGATCTGGGGTGGCTAATGGCCTACCAGCGGCAGCAGCACAGTGACCAGACTCTGGTCACTGTTGGCTGTAACGGGTTGATAAACCTTTTTGCCCGTAATGACGCTGTCTCTGTCCTGGCTCGCAACCTTGGGCTGGTAACGCTTGATTACTGTCGGCCAGTGAAGTCGGCATTTGCCCACAAGGCCATGGGTGGAGGATTCCATGCAGACATTTGACGTTATTGTTATCGGCGGCGGCATGGTGGGCGCTGCCCTGGCATTGGCGCTCGGCGGTGGCGGTCTGCGTGTGGCGCTGGTTGAGCAGCAGACGCTTAAGGCGTCTGCATTGTCTTTGGACGATCCGTGGCAACCAAGAGTCAGTGCGCTTAATGAGGCATCGGTGCGATGGTTTGACTATCTCGGTGTCTGGCAGGGAATGGTTGCCCAGCGGGTTTGCCCCTGCACACACATGACCGTCTGGGATGGTAAGGGCACTGGGCAGGTTGAGTTTGATGCCCAAAGCAGTTCTCCTCTGGGTTACATTGTTGAGAATGACGTGATCCGCAACGCGCTTTTGCACCAGCTTGCCGATTCGACAGTGCAGTGCTTTGATGACCAGACACAGCTTGAGTACCGGCTCAGTGGCCAAGGTGGTGAGGTGGTGTTGGGCAGTGGCGATACATTGCAGGCACCTCTGCTGGTGGCTGCCGATGGTGCTCAGTCAAAATTACGACAATTGTCTGGTATTGCAGTCAGCCAGAAAGACTACCATCACCATGCTCTGGTCACCACGGTTGAGACCGAATTCGGCCATCAGGATACAGCCCGGCAAGTGTTCCTTGACTCCGGACCGCTGGCCTTTCTGCCCCTGTCCAGCCGCCATGGGCATCACTACTGTTCCATTGTTTGGTCGTTGCTGCCGGATGAGGCAGACCGAATAGCTGCATTGGATGACGAGGCGTTTTGCGCCGAGCTGGGATGTGCCTTTGAGCACCGGGCAGGAAAGATTCTTGGTGCTGACCGGCGTTTGCGCTTCCCGCTGCGTCGGTGTCATGCCCGGCAGTATCACCGACAAGGGGTGGTATTGGTGGGGGATGCTGCCCACACCATTCATCCGTTGGCCGGGCAGGGTGTCAACCTGGGCCTGATGGATGCAGCGGTGCTGGCTCAGGAGATGATTCGTGCCATGCAGCGGGGAGATGACTGGTGGGCAGCCCATATTCTTGATCGCTATCAGCGTCGGCGTCGGGGAGAAAATGCCGCCATGATGGCGGCCATGAGCGGTTTTCAGCATCTGTTTGGTGCTGCCGATCCCGGGGTTCGCTGGTTGCGCAATACCGGTCTGAAACTGACCAACAAAATGCCGTTGGTCAAGGCGTTGTTCATGGAGCAGGCCAGTGGTCTGAGCGGTGATATTCCCGAATTTATTCGTTAATCTCCGGCAACCCGTCCATTTTTTTCTATTCTGTCTGCTGAATTTAATGTTCAGGCAGGCAGGACATGACCGTTCAGACCTTTCTCTTCCTTCTATCTGCCATCGTTTTCTGGCCTGTGCCGGTGGCCGCCACTGAGGTGGTGGCGAAAGCGGCAACGGCTGATTATCTGGTGAGCCTGGTTCGCCACGGCGATCGTTCCCCAAGGGATCTTGGCGATATGGCCGGTTACTGGCCCATGGGACCGGGGCAGTTAACGATTGAGGGCTTTGAGCAGGAGTACTTGCTGGGCAAGAAAATTCGCAGCCACTATTTTTCTGAAACCCTGCCTGAAGCCTGGTCGCCCAAAGTCAGCCTGCACCTTGCCAAAGGTCTTGATCGCACCATTCAAAGCGCCAGCGCACTCCTGCAAGGTGTTTATCCCGGTCAGCGTGGTCGCACCGGCCTGCCCGGAGGTATTCAGGTGCCGCCGGTATACGCCACACCGCTGGCCAGTGATGACCTGTTCTCGGCACAGCGGTTGTGCCCGGGTTACCTGAGCCGGCTGAGGGCACTGGAGGCCAGTGCCGACTGGGTGCAAAAAAAGCAACAGTACCGGGGTAGGTTGGAGGGCTGGCTGGCTGAGCAGGCCAGTAAAGCCATTGACGACAGAGAGCTGCACGCGTTGATGCCGCTGATTGACCAGATTGCCATCCACCGGTTGCACCGCCTGCCCATGCCCAAAGGCGTCAGCCGCCAGGAAGCCATTGAGCTGGAGGATTTGCTCAATTGGTTGGTCAGCCGAATTTTTGGCAATTATGAAATTGCCCAGCTGATTGGTGCGCCTCTGGCCAAGGCCATGATCAGGGACTTCAGAAATGTACAACGATGCCTGGAGCGAAAAGAGAGGCAGTGTCAGCGCTGGACCCTGTATTCGGGCAGCGATAGCAACTTGCTGGCCATGATGACATTGCTGGGGGCGCCTTCGGAAAAAATCGTTGACTATGCAGCCCATCTCGGTGTGCAACTGAACTGGAACCGCGGGCAACCAAGGATTGTGCTGTCACTCAATCATGAGCCGTTTGTCGTGCCCGGCTGTGCCGGGCACTGTTCCCTTGAGCAATGGATAATGCTATTAGAGCAGTCATTGCCAGAGGACTGGGATCGTCTGTGTGACCGTGGGCCACCGGCATCATTATACCCGGAACCCTACGTGCCTGACGGCAGTGTGGCCTACCGGTGATGTTTGGCAGCCGCTGGGAATTGAAGCGGAACTATATTGATCTGGCCTCGTCAAAACTTTATACCCGTCGCCTTTCAAGTCGCTACTGTTGGCTGCATTTATGCCCTTTAGGGCATTCGCTCACCCCGGTCACATAGTATTTCTATGCTCCCGGGGCCTCGCTCATTTGCCGCCTCGGATCAACTTGAAATCCTTTGGGTGTATGCAATAACAAAACCAAATGTTTTATGGCAGTGCCAATAGTGGCTTTACCTGACGAATGTTTTTCGTGGCAAATAAGGAGAATTCAGTGCGAACACATTTTTTGATGATACCTATCCTGGTTGTTTTAGCCGTTTTACCCGGCTGTGGAAAGTCGCTCGATTGCCCGGAGGTCACGACCGTTATTTATGAGGACGTGTTCAGCCCTGATGGTACCGAGTCCTACAGTTGTCAGGACGTGAGCGGCATTCTGGAGCTGACGTGGTGTGAAGCGCAGGCCAGGTTCATCCTGCACTCCCTCGAAAGCGGCGACTTTCCTGCTTACCTGCACGGTTTTCGTGAGGGCTATGCCCAGGCCAGTCAGGCCGGAGGCTATCAGGTGTTTGAGTCCCAGGCTTCCCACGACCTTGGCTACAGCGATGGTTACTATGCCGTTGTGGATGCCATGGGCGTGCCGGAGTTCAACTGTGGCTCTTCCGAACAGTCCAGTGAGTACAAAGACCGTTGGTGTGAGGCAGCCGAAGCATATCGTGCCAGTGGTAGCCCGCCAAACCCACTGGTCAGAGGCCGCTTCATTGATGGTTACATGACCGGTGGCCGTGTGGCATTGACAGTACCGACCTCTATGGAAGCTTTCTTTGGGGGTGAGAGCCCAGAGGGTAGCCAGCCTGCCATCGCTCAGCCAAAGAGCGGTCTCAACAGTGCTGAACTGGCTTTTTATAACGGCTTTGATGTGGGCTTTAAAGCCATGATTGACAGCATTCGTGAGTCCATCAACCAAGTTATGGAGCAGATGCAGATACCGGATAATATGGATTTACCGGAAGGCTTAATGCCTGTGCCGCTGGACGAACAGTGATCACTGCATCTGGCAGCTGTTTTGTCAATCCGTTGTGAGAGAAGGTTGCTAAACTGAGGGTAACCTTTTTATCTTTCCAAAAAAACGTAAAGGTTCGAGCAATGCATAAGGCTGTGTTCTCAGTAAAACTAAATTCGGATCAGGTATTGCAGTACTACAAAGGTAAGAAAAACTCCGTCAGGGTGCGTACTGAATCTGGGCAAACCATGAGTATCCCCTACGACATAATGCTTAAGTTTGTCACCAGAGAAGGCATCTACGGTCGTTTTGAAATCAGCTACAGTGATGATGGCAGGCTTCTTGATCTGATTCGTTTGAGTTAATCCTCCCTGTTAATTTGAAGTGCGGCTCGTCAGAGCAATTCCCGGGTCGCAGAGTTTTCGAATTTCCCAAACCCCTTTCCTCTGAACAGGTAGTTGCTCTATGCTTCTGGCATGAGTCTGACAGGTCGGTTCTGGCACTCTGCTAGCTGTATTCAGTATCTACTGATACTGGTTACCCTTTTGACTGGTTGTGAAATATCGATGCAATCAACCGAAGAATTTTGTTTGTCAACCCGTTATTTGCTAAACGTGCAACTCACATAAAATAGCGAAAGCGTTGCATTTGGTACGGTATTACTCTTGCACTGCTGGCTTTTCGCAATACTGAAGTGAATTGTTTCTGCTGCTCGATTGCCTTCTCACTAACGAAACCATCGTCGTTTAAAGGCGAAAGATAAAGGATATCCCTTGAGGTTAACGCCATACGCTTTAAGGTAGCCAGGGTGTTGTGCAAGTTTTCACCACTTAAGTCTGGCCCTGTGGCACCGGTCAAAATAGTTACACCTACATTTATACCTGCATGCCTTGCCCCCCCTGACGCAGTCAAACACATTGGTTAGGTCGCCCGATTTGCCCAGCTTTTCTCTGAACGCCCCCCACCCAGTCTCAAGGCCGATCACAACCTGCTGCAAACCCTTTTCCTTGAGTTCTCGCCACTACCCATCAGTTCGCTTGGCGCTGAAATCAGGATCTGCGAAGGTCGCAACACCTTTTTTCAAGGCGCCAAAACGCTTGCATATCTCATCAAGACAGAAAACTAAACGACGCTGTGATAATGCCATGGCATTGGCCAAGCCCAGGAACACACCACAAGCGCTGTGCATTTTGCCACAATATAGCCGCCCAACATCGGCAAAGTGCTCAACCAGCGCCGCTTCACTCAACACTTTGTACGGCTTATTCCGATAAAAGGCGCAAAAAGTACATTTGCGATTTGGACAGCCAATGGCTGGTGCAATCACAATATCCCCGTAGCGATCTGGAGGCAGGATTGCTACTTCTTCGGGATAAACAGCACCATACCGCTTTGCCAACCGGTCGTAATCAGCCATTGACAGACTGTGGCTCTTAACCACAATCTCATCTTGCGGAGGAACTGAGTTGATCCAGCAGAAGTAACACTCATGCACTGTTATCATCTGCTCTTTTAACAGTGGCGTCGCACCAGCACCCAGCACCACCGAGCCATCCATACAATGCCGATAAAAATGCTGACCAACCCTGAAGGAGCACCAGTAACCCAGACCATTAATGCGTGCCGTAATACCCCGACCAACGTCTTCCAGCTTACAGCCATCGACAAGATGGCGAATTTTAATCGACATAGAAAAATCCGCACCATTCACGCGGAGAAAATCTCCCATATTTCGGGCAGTCTGAAAATGAATTCAGGAAGAATTGTTTCAGCTTATGACCCCTCACCTTTCAAGCTGCTACTTTGTTGGCTGTATTCGCTTACCCCGGTCACTTAGACTTCCCGGCTTCCGTTCATCCCGGGCCGAGTCGAAGAGTGCTGTCACCGGACTT
>JAKROC010000379.1 GCA_024509075.1 Endozoicomonas sp. | reverse complement strand
CAGCCACGGTTCATGCAGCGGCCACGGTCGGGCCAGGTTTCCAGATAGACGCGGTAGCCTTTCGCACACCGGGCGCTCCCGTTCGCCAGGGCAGCTTGCAACTGACAGCCGTTCGGGTGGATAACGGTGACATAATCACCGCTACAGCCAGCGTCAACGGAGAATTTGCCACCAGTGAAGTACAGGGAAAAATAGACGTCACCACAGGCTGGTGCGACATTCAGTTTACCGATGGAGCTGATCCGATCTTCGTGATCCCGCAAAGCGTCCGCTACAACTGCGTGGTGGAAACCAGTCTGCCGCTCGATGCTGAGTTGATCGGTCTTGATCCGGTGCGTCTGCCTCCCGATGGCAAGGTGCCGATTTACCGGGCCGGAGATATTGTCGTCATTAGTCATACCGACAGCACCGATGTTGGCACACCGTATGCCGGTATGGGCGTGGCGTTAGCTCGGGATCATCAGGCGGAAATTGTCGTGCAAGACAGCGCCGGGGCTTTGCTGGCCAGTGAGCAATACAGCGTTGATCGGGAGGCCGGCACCATTACCTTTGCCGATCCGCTGAGCCTCGTGGATGCTGGCGGCAGTGCCCTTATTGCACCCTTTATCATTAAAGACCGGGTCGAGCACATGAGCGTCCTGAGCGATGTGCAGATCAATGGTGACCTGTCGGTTATCTCCCCGGTGCCGTGGGATTTGCCCGCAGGGGAAACCTCGGTCAGCAGTGCTGTCGTATATGGCGATCTTCAGGCGAGAGTAAAAAACTTTTTCAGCCAGAAGGTATGGGACAACGGCAACCCGAACTGGACGGATATCCGCGAAGGCGACCAAACCACCGCCCAATACAATACCATCAACTACCCGGTGGAAGTGACCAACAAGGGCGCCATCTACGGCAAGTGGGCGATTATTTTCACCAGCACGACAGGCTTCCAAATCGTTGAGGAAAAGCTCGGGATTATCGCCAACGGCAGCACCACCACCGACAGCGCACCGAACAACCCGGAGGTGGGCGTGCCCTATTTCACCCTGCGGGCTGATGGCTGGGGTTCCGGCTGGGCGGTGGGCAATGCCGTTCGTTTTAACACCGACGGTTGTCTGGCTCCGGTGTGGATTTGCCGGACGGTGCTCTCCGGGCAAGGCACCGAGACCAACGACGACTTTACGCTACAGATTCGGGGGGATGCTGACTGATGGCCATTCAATATTACACGTCAAGGGATGCCGGTGCTCCGCAGATCGAACTGACCCGCGCTGAATCCAACAATGTGCAGTGCAGCATTATTGCTGTGCTCGATGCTATTCTGGTGACCGGATACGGGTCAAAACCCGGCTTCGGCTGGACAAAATTGATGACCTCCGACGTGGCCGGCAGCGACCGGACGGTGTACCAGAACCGGTCAGCTCATGGCGAAAACATGAACCTGATTGTCCAGAGCCATAAAACAAGAACCAACGGCTTTATGATGCAGATGGCCGATGTGGTCAACTCACCCGAATCCTATGAGCATTACAGCGACGTGGTATCGCTGTGCCCGTCAAATTCCGGTGATACGTACTGGTACGCCGTCGGTGACGAACGAACCGTGATCTTTATTTCGCTATTCTGGTGACCGGTTATGGGTCAAAGCCCGGCTTTGGCTGGACAAAACTGATGACCTCCGACGTGGCCGGCAGCGACCGGACGGTGTACCAGAACCGGTCAGCTCATGGCGAAAAC
>JAKROC010000378.1 GCA_024509075.1 Endozoicomonas sp. | reverse complement strand
AGAGCCAGAGTTACTTCAGAAAAATGCCCTGATGCCATGAATTGTGTGCTGCCTGAAACTTTGACTTACCTTGAGTTGTCCCAATGCAATATGTATTGACTACTAACTAATGGGGGGGGTTATGAGTCCTGTGGGAGCTTCACTGCCGTCTGAGTTGCCGCGACACTCGCTATCCTGTGCCGGGGAAGGGCAGCCTGGTCATTTCACGGCTGCCGATCAGGCTGACGTCGCTGGCATTGGTGTACTGGATCGCAAGGTTAACCGGGTCTCTGTTCAGGAGGATGTTTCGGTTCGAGAATTTACCGATAAGCTTGATGAGTTGGTGACTGTGCTGGACGAGACAGTATTCGTCGGAACGATTCGGGATTACCTTGAACGCAGCGATGGCGCACAGAATTTAATGGGCATTCTGCCTGATGAATTTATTGACCAGTTGCGCCGCAACGGGCTGGCGCGAATACCACATAATGTGCTGGCTGCCCTCCTGAGAGATGCCATCATGCTGCTTGAGTATGGTGCTGACCTTGAGCAAACCAAGGCACATTTCCGGCCGTATGTGCAGGTGATGGATCAGGTTTTCACTCAAGGTATCTTTAGGTGGAATGAGGATTGGTCTGAATGTGTTTTTGACGAAGAAATGCTGTTTGGTGCTGTTGTTGATTTACAGCTATGCCTCTGGCAAAGGCAGCACTCCAAGGTCTGGGAGATACCTCCATTAGGGGACAGACCATGGGAAAATCACGAAATACTGTCAGCTCTTGCCCGACAATATGGGTTTTTGTTTTGTCCTGCTCCGCCACAAAAAGCGGCGTCTGACAGTGACAAGTTATCAGGCAACGGTGAAACAACAGCCAGCGGTAAATCCTCAGGCGGTGCTGCACCTTGCTGGTTTCGCGGGCGGCAGCCGAAACGCTTCCTTAATCCGCTGCGCCCACCGTTCAGGCGCCACTTTTTTCAGGGCGATCGGGTCAAAGTGGAGCTGCCCAACCGCTGGGAGTCGTACCGCATTCTGAAGTCTGAACTGGAGAAGTTGGCAGCTCTGGAGACTGGGTTTTATGCTCTTGGGTTTCATGATTATCTGTTTGTTGGTGATGCTGCCAGCGCGGTCAGGTTTTCGGTTTACCTGGCTACCGGGGTAAAATTAGACTTCCAGACTCCGGATTGCCTTTATTCATTTCTGGCTCAGCGTGGTTGCCTGTTCACTCATGTTCAAAGGCTCCAGTACAGTCCAGAGCACTTCACTGACGCTGATACTGTTCGTGATCAGGTAAGTGAGGCATTAGTCACTCTCGGGATAAGTCAGGAGTCGCTGTTGTCAATGAATCGCCAACAGTTCCTAAGCAACATTCGTAAGAAAATCAGGCAGTTTCACCCGGATAAAGTAGGCGACACTGGCCATGATCAGTTTTGTCGTTTGATGGCGGCACGGGAAGTTATAGAGAGCTGGCTAATGGATTGCTGGGTTGACAGTGGTGCCGAGGACGGGAAATAATGCCCAATGCGCTGATTTGACCTTGGCTTGCGAGCGCTTTAAAAATTCCGCTAAAGAAAGAAGGGTTTCTGATAAGCATTTGTTGAAACCACTCCGTTAGCGCTGAGTGGTTTTTTTGTGCCTGATGCATCGGGATCGGCTGGTAAATACGCTTAATAATTGTTGTATCCACCAGTTCAGTATACCCAAAGGATTTCAAGTTGATTCAAGGCGGCAAATGAGCGAAGCC
>JAKROC010000377.1 GCA_024509075.1 Endozoicomonas sp. | reverse complement strand
GATTGGTAGGCCGATTCATCATGGATAGGGCCAAGGCAGGGGGCAGCCTCCAGCAAATGGGTAAACCGCTGGGTAAGTTCTGACAACTGGTCCGTTGTATAGCTCATAGCTTGCCTCCTTTTCGGCATCGGTTGATGATCTGGTCATACTCTTTATGGTCAACAATGTGCTTGATAAACACCTTCTGGCCGGTGAAGTAGAAGATACCAATCAGGCGCATATGGTTACCGGAAATATCAATAATGTAAGCATCCCGGTCATAGCGAACCGCTTTTGAAAGTACGTTGCAAAACATGGACATCCGGGAAATTGTTCTTATTCAGTACCTGGTAAGTCTCCATGTTGGCGTCAGCGTACCTGTGGTGCTTTTTAGCCGCCTCTGCAAACTTTCTTTTCGCTATGATATGCACGAATATCTCTATATCTCAAATTGAGATTCTTCAAGTTTAAACAAGTTCAAAAAGCACCGTGGAAAACTACAAGCCCCTCAGCACAAAACCCACGCCTCACAACTCACACCAACTTTCCCAAGGAAAAAACCATGCCCAAAAAGGTAGCACTAATCACCGGTGTAACCGGCCAGGACGGCTCCTACCTTGCCGAATTCCTGCTGAAAAAAGGCTATGAAGTTCACGGTATCAAGCGCCGTGCTTCCTCTTTCAACACCGATCGTGTGGATCATATCTATGAAGACCCACAAACTCCTAACGCCAACTTCAAACTCCACTATGGTGACCTGAGCGACAGCTCCAACCTGACCCGCATTATCCGTGAAGTGCAGCCGGACGAAGTTTATAACCTGGCTGCTCAGTCCCACGTAGCGGTCTCTTTTGAATCCCCGGAATACACCGCCGATGTCGATGCCCTCGGCACCCTGCGACTGTTGGAAGCCATCCGCTTTTTGGGGTTGGAAAAGAAAACCCGTTTCTACCAGGCTTCCACCTCCGAACTCTATGGTTTGGTGCAGGAGATTCCACAGAAAGAGACCACCCCTTTCTACCCACGTTCTCCCTACGCCGTCGCCAAAATGTACGCCTACTGGATTACCGTTAACTACCGGGAATCTTATGGTATGTACGCCTGCAACGGCATTTTGTTCAACCATGAATCTCCCCGTCGTGGTGAAACATTCGTGACCCGCAAAATCACCCGCGGCCTTAGCAATATTGCCCAGGGTTTGGAACAGTGCCTCTACCTCGGCAATATGGATGCCCTGCGGGACTGGGGCCATGCCCGTGATTACGTCGAAATGCAATGGTTGATGCTGCAACAGGAAGAGCCGGAAGATTTTGTAATCGCCACCGGTGTCCAATATTCAGTACGACAGTTTGTGGATTTCACCGCCAAGGCCATTGGTATTCAGCTGCGCTGGGAAGGTAACGGTGTGGATGAATGCGCTTATGTTGAGAAGATTACCAGTGATAACGCTCCTGCCCTGACTGTTGGGCAGCGGGTTGTGGCGGTTGACCCACGTTACTTCCGCCCGGCAGAAGTGGAAACGTTGTTGGGTGATCCTTCCAAGGCCAAGAACAAGCTGGGTTGGGAGCCGGTGACTACGTTGGAGGAGATGGTGGCAGAGATGGTTGAGTATGACTTGGCCAAAGCCAAGCAGCACGCTCTGCTGAAAGAGCATGGCTACGATGTAAAAGTGTCTCGGGAATAAGATTTGGGTGAAAGTTTGATATTGACTGGTACCTTCATACAACATTGTTCTCCTGTACA
>JAKROC010000376.1 GCA_024509075.1 Endozoicomonas sp. | reverse complement strand
GTTGATTCGAGGCGGCATAATGAGCGAAGCCTTTATGCCCTCGGGTGCCGGGAGCATAAAAATACTGTGTGACCGGGGTGAGCGAAAACAGCCAACAAAGTCGCTATCGTCTGGCTACATGAAATCCGTTGGAGACATTATTCGAGAGTGAACCGTTTGTTGGTTCTGGTAAATACAATTCACCTGACAGATATGAGGTTTATTGCATGCAATGTAACGAATCATCAGCTAAACGGATGAGGATGTCCGACACGTCCGACAGTTCCTCCACCACTTCATCCAGTAGCAGCGATTCTGGTTCATCGATGGGTCATACAATAAACATCCCGACTCAAACTGAATCACAGCTTAGACTGTCAAATTCCCCTACTGCTCATGAGAGAGACTCTCCTCTTGCGCGCCACATCATCTCCCTGCACGAAAGTGCAGAAAGAGGAACAGACGGTCGCGATGATGATTTTGTCCGTGACCCAGCTACCGGCATGGCACAGGGTGTTAATCCAGCCAGGTTGCAAAGAGAGATATACCTGGCAATCAACCATATTCAATCCCATATGGACAAGCACTATCCCGGTAAATTTATGTTTACCATTCCCGATGATAATGCATACAAGGTTACATCTGAGTTTGTTGCCCCTTTTGGTTGGTGGCAAGGGGCATGTTTCAAGATTGAGTTTGATTTTTCCCAGACCGATAAACATAACAAAGGCCCGAAAATAAACGTGCTATTGGCTCCGCCCGTCAGTCACCTGTTTGGTAACGAACTATGCCTTGCCCAGGCAATACCATATAGTGCTTTTCTGGGATATTGGGCTGGAGAAGAAGCGGGAAGATACGGCAGTTACAATTTTGATCGAGTTCAGCAGATGATGAATATCATCAATTTTGTCATCATGGATACTGATTTTTTTGATGAAGGTGCAGGAGCGGTCTTTTACCCTGACCCTAAATCCAGTGCTGACTATCTTGAGCATAAATATGAAAAATTGGTTGAAAGCAATAATCTGTGGATACGAAGAGAAATCAAGCAACACGAGGCAGCAATTAAAGAATCAGCCAGTTGCAATGAGCTGTTAGACCAAATCGCAACTGAGATTGGCATAGTGAACAAAAAGGCTATGGAACAAGGTTTTTCTTTACGCTTCGAATATGAAGAACAGAAAGTGCAAGAGTCAGTTCGCTCAGGTCTGTTGTTAACAAACGCTAAGCCAATAGACTACAAAGGTTATAAATTCTATTCTCACGGTTCACTGGCGGACTGTGTTTATGTGTCGCCAATTGTTATTGAACCGGTTGGTGACTGGCAAAGACACCTGTCTGGCAAAAATTACATTGATATCCTGTGTGATCAGGTGGATTCTCCAGCCCGTCACCGGGTAGATTGTTTTTACCCGGTCTTGCTCGATCCACAGGGTAGAGTGTCAGAATTTCTTATCACTGAAATTACCCTGGCTGGAGACAACGATTACTATTCCTTAGGGAAATTAATTGAAACGCTGACAACCAAGTTAACATACTCAAGGAGAAATTATTGTGAATTGACCAAAATATACTTTGGTAATAAGGAAATAAAAACGGATGAGCAGTTGAAAAAGGTTATTGATGAATTAAAGAGAAATATCAGAAAAAACAATACGCAAAGAAAAAAAACCAACAAACTGGCCTGTATTTTTGTTAAAGGTGCTAGAAGACGGTATTCAAGTGCGTGGTCAGCCACGCTAAAACCCA
>JAKROC010000375.1 GCA_024509075.1 Endozoicomonas sp. | reverse complement strand
AGGAACGCTCCCAGGAGGAGTTTTTCCATACCTTTAACGCCCTGCTCGAAGGTGGCCAGCAGATGATCCTCACCTGTGACCGTTATCCAAAGGAGATAAGTGGGGTAGAGGAGCGGCTGAAGTCCCGTTTCGGCTGGGGTCTGACCGTCGCAGTGGAGCCACCGGAGCTGGAAACCCGGGTGGCCATTTTGATGAAAAAGGCGGACCAGCAAAAGATAGAATTGCCCCACGAAGCGGCATTTTTTATTGCCCAACGTATCCGCTCCAATGTTCGCGAGCTGGAAGGAGCACTAAAGCGCGTTATCGCCAGTGCTCACTTTATGGGGCGCAGCATTGATATTGATTTGATACGAGAGTCCCTAAAAGATTTGCTGGCGTTGCAGGACAAGCAGGTCAGTATCGATAATATCCAGCGCACGGTCGCTGAATATTACAAGATCAAAGTGGCAGATATTCTCTCCAAGCGTCGCAGTCGTTCTGTGGCCCGGCCCCGGCAGATCGCCATGGCGCTGTCCAAAGAGCTGACCAGTCACAGTTTGCCGGAAATCGGTGATGCCTACGGCGGACGAGATCACACCACCGTGCTCCACGCCTGTCGCAAGGTGAAAGAGCTGGTGGAAATCGACAACGAGATTAAAAGCGATTACAAGAATCTGTTGCGGTCGCTGACAAGTTAACTTCAATTACAACAGGGATATGCAGTGCATACCTTGTCTAGCCAAGAGAAAGGAAAGCCATGAAATTTACCATTAATCGGGAAGCATTGCTGAAACCACTGCAACTGGTTGCCGGTGTGGTGGAGCGCAGACATACCCTGCCGGTGTTGTCTAACGTGCTGATGGTGGTCGAGGATGACCAACTCTCCCTGACCGGCTCTGACCTGGAGGTTGAGCTGGTCGGCTGGGTGGCGGTTGAGGCAGGTGCCGAAGCGGGGGGAATCACTGTTCCGGCCCGGAAGCTAATGGATATCTGCAAGTCTCTGCCCGAAAACACGCTGATCGAGATAAAACAGGATGACCAACGGGTCAAAGTCAAGGCCGGCCGCTCCCTCTTTACGTTGTCTACGCTGCCAGCCCACGAGTTTCCTGATATAGAGGAGGAGTCAGGCTCGGTATCGTTCACTATCGAGCAAACACGGCTGCGTCGTCTGATTGACCGTACCGCTTTTGCCATGGCTCAGCAGGATGTCCGCTACTACCTTAACGGTATGTTGCTGGAAGTGAGCCATAACTGTCTGCGGGCGGTAGCTACCGACGGTCATCGCCTGGCCATGTGCAGTGCCGAGGGCGACATCAATCTGTCGGAAAAGTATCAGGTGATCGTGCCCCGTAAAGGCATTCTGGAGATGGCCCGATTGTTGGCTGAGGGGGGCGAGAGCGTTCATATAACTCTTGGTGACAGTCACGTGCGGGCCAAAACGGGTGACTTTATTTTTACTTCCAAATTGGTGGACGGTAAGTTCCCTGATTATGAGCGCGTTATTCCCAAAGGCGGTAATAAAATCATTGTGGGTGACCGTCAGGTTCTGCGCCAGGCTTTCCAGCGTGCATCCATTCTCTCCAATGAGAAGTATCGGGGCATCCGCATGATTCTTTCCGATGGTCAGCTGAAGGTGATTGCCAATAACCCCGAACAGGAGGAAGCCGAGGAAGAGCTGAATCTGGCTTATCACGGTGACTCCATGGAGATTGGCTTTAACGTCAGTTATCTGCTCGACGTGCTCTCGGTGCTCTCCGGTG
>JAKROC010000374.1 GCA_024509075.1 Endozoicomonas sp. | reverse complement strand
TGTTGTTATGCGTGTGTTGATGAAAAGGAATAGGTTAAATGTTTGAAGCATTAGAAAAAGCCAGGAGAGAATATTGAATCTGACCTGCACATGACAACCATTGAAATAACTTACAAGCTGGACACCGACCGGGTAGTAAAATTTGAATCTGTTGATTTTGACCAGGCTCTTGACAAGCAAGAATTTCTGCATAAACAGCTGAAAAAATTGGTGGCTGGAACGGAATATAACGCCTTTGACGGTGTTCATATATTGATGGATTTTATGGATTCGGCACAAAATTCAACTGTGCTCGTTGGTATCAACAATGAAACCAAGTGAATCTGCAAAATTGGCGGGGCTGAAAAGCCTCGCTGAAATGGCCGAGATCAGCGGAGAGTCAATACAAACTCTAAATAACTGGTTTAAAAATGAGCCGCGCAGGTTTGAGTTAGTTCTGAAAGGCGTAGTTTTTGAAAAAACGATAGAGAGGATTGGCACTGCAACAACTTTGAAAACATAACCTTTTGCATCAGCCGCGCAGTCGGTTGGATGGTGTTGTTATTTGCCCTTTGCACAAAAAAAAATGTTACTTTATCCGCAAAATGCTGATAAAGTAAGAACCATAGTGAGCCAAAACAAACAGAGAGAAACGCAAATGACCATCGAAAAAGCAAAAGCACTGATCGAGCAAGTGAAAAAAACTGGAGAATGCCACCAAATTAACGGCGGGGTATGGCTGGTACGCGGCGATGATCTGATAGCAGAGCAAAAAGAATGGCATGAATTCGACGAAAGCAAAAACCGAGTTTTTGAAGCTGACACCGTCTACGTACAAACTGACGACGGCTTTACAGAAGAGGCTGACGCAGAAGACCTGGCAAACCCCGCCTACGGTCACGATCTGGAGCCGAAGTGATAAAAATACAGGCGGCCCGGCAGTTGCTGGGCCTTTCTCAGTCTGAGATGGCGGCATTACTAGAAGTAAACCTAAAAACCTTACAGGGCTGGGAGCAGGGGCGACCGATGCCTGACAAAATGCAAAAGCCGCTCCGTCTGGCGATCTGGTTTTACGCTCGCGGTAAACTTGATGTTTTTTCCCGCATATAACCCTTGGTTCATCGGCTGCCGGAGGCAGTCCGATGGAACCATTTGTTATCTGCCAAACTCTATTATGTGAACCGATTGGAGAAGTAACATGAAAAAACGATTTAACCAAAGACCTAAAAGAATACCTGCTGTTGAAAACCCTTTAACTGACAGTGAGTTAGATTCTGTACGCAACGCAGTTGGAGGTGTAGACAAAGCATATATTGACTTTATGTATCACGGACGTATTCGCCCTGGAGAACTTCTGACCTTACGGCACTCTGACATTAATGGTAGTTCGATAACCTTAAATGGCAAGACTGGCGAAAGAGTCATTGAGTTGACCGAGTTTTTAAAAAAAGCCTACGAAACCGTCAAGGAAGCTAATGGCACTGATAGTAATTTTGTTTTCCATAAAAACGGAGAAGAAATCAAACCTATTTATAACTCTATGCGCTGGAAGAAAGTCTTTACCAAAATGCGTGAAAACAAAGTATTGAGCAGAGAAATATCAATTCACGATATAAGACGAAAGGCAATCATCGACAATGGTCATCCTGAAATCAAAGGACTGGCAACACGGCATGGCAGATAACCTTTGCTTGTGCGGCGCAGTCCGCACGAAGCTGTTGTTATGCGTGTGTTGATGAAAAGGAATAGGTTAAATGTTTGAAGCATTA
>JAKROC010000373.1 GCA_024509075.1 Endozoicomonas sp. | reverse complement strand
TTGAGAGTTAATACATCTTCATGATTTGTTTGAGAAAAATAGTTGAAAACAAACTATCGCCTGCTTGATTGTGCGCTGGCAATGATCAGCCAACCGTATTTGCAGTAAAGAATTCTCCGATTCGAAAGGTGTGAGATGGTGGGAGTGATTTAATGTTAAACGAAGACTTGTATGAGTGCCTGATCGAACTTGGTATTAACGAACCCAAAGCGCGGGCGGCGGCGAAGGAAAATGCCAAGCTGACGGAGATGGGTGAAGATATTGTCACCATTCGGCAAACAGTTTTTGAACTCACACGTCAAAGCAGTGGAATAAATGAGCGGCTGATTAATGTTGAGCAGATGATGAAGGCTCTCTTTCAGTGTATCAGCAGCATGGAACAGTGGCAGAGCCAGAGCGATGGCTACTTAAGTGACTTTGAAGGACGCCTGAGCAGCGTCGAAGGGAAACTGGAAAACGTCTTCAGTCGTTTGACTGGGGTCGGGGACCGGTTAACCAGGGTCGATGATGAGCTATCTGAGATCAAAGGCATGCTGAAAATACTGGTGGATCGTGGGTGAGCCCGAAGCAAAGAATCAAATTAAAGGCCTGGAACACGGAGTAATCATCGAACTTTTGCCACCGTTATGCACTGAACCCACCAAAGACTGCGGCCGGCTCAGTACTCAGGGTGAACGGAATCTGTGTTAAGATTCCTGAGGTTTGGTTTCCTCCGCAGGATGATTGGTAATCAGTTGTTCGTAAACTAGGTAGGGCGCATCAAACTGGCCTGCTTCCAGAGTCTCCAGCAGCACCTCCAATTGATCAAGACTTTCCACCGGGCCGATCCGAACCCGGTACATGGGTATCACCTCTTCACCCTTGATAACCTTGGCATGAATGCCGGTTTTAGCAAAAACATCGCGACGCATCAGCTGGGCATTGTGATGGTTTTTCAGAGCTGCCAGTTGCAGATAGAGCAGCTGGCCATCGCGAATGGGAGAGCGAGTAAAGCTTTCCAGGTCAATTCCCTCAATGGACACTCTGGCTAGTCCTGAATCAGCAAAGCCGAGTTTTCTGGCGGCGACGTAAGAAAGGTCAATTAGTCGCTCGCCATGAAAAGGTCCGCGGTCATTCACTCGAACCACCACCGAATGTCCGTTCTCCAGATTGGTGACTTTGACATAAGAGGGCAACGGCAGGGTTTTATGAGCTGCGGTCATTTTGTACAAGTCGTAAATTTCACCATTAGCCGTCTGCTTGCCGTGGAACTTGGTGCCATACCATGACGCCATCCCTGACTCAAAATAACCGCTGGCGGTGGCTAAAGGGTAATAAGTCTCCCCGCCCAGAGTATAAGGGGTGTTTTTCAGGGGCACCTGGATAGGAGCGGGCACAGCATCAGGTATGGTGCTGATATCAACGAGAGAGCCGGAAGGGGGGCCATCCTGAATGTTCTCTTTGACAGCAGTGCTGCTACAGCCGGCCAGTACCAGTACCAGTACTGCCGTGCAGGGTGTGAAGGATCTGGTCTGCATCACCCTTGCTTACCTCTGACCGAAGTTTTTTGCAGAGCCAGCGAGCCCTGATAACTGTCCATCACTTTTTTGCTCAGCTGATGTACTGCCAGGGCGTACATCTGGCTGCGGTTATAACGGGTGATGACGTAGAAATTATGCAGGCCAAGCCAATACTCAGCACCATCACTGCCTTCGAGCTTTATGGGCAACACAGTGGACGAGGCTGGAACTGTTTGCGGTACCTTCCAGCC
>JAKROC010000372.1 GCA_024509075.1 Endozoicomonas sp. | reverse complement strand
GGCCGGCTTTCAGTTCCGG
This sequence comes from Endozoicomonas sp., assembly GCA_024509075.1. Classification (GTDB taxonomy): domain Bacteria; phylum Pseudomonadota; class Gammaproteobacteria; order Pseudomonadales; family Endozoicomonadaceae; genus Endozoicomonas. The sequence goes on along the minus strand of JAKROC010000372.1, from coordinate 1,736 downwards.
GTGTCGGATGGCTTCACTTTCCACTATCTGTTTCACGGGAAAGCAAATTCAGCAGCACTCTGGCGGAACCGGTTGGCTTACGGTCTCCCCGCTCCCAATGTCTCAAAGTTGGCAGTTTTACCCCAACGGCTTTGGCAAATTCCTCCTGAGTCATATCCACTTTTTGGCGAATGGATTTAATATCCAGTGGCTCAACTTCATGAACAATCGCCCCAGTTTTCTGCCCTTTGGCATAGGCCACCGCTTCCTCCAGGGCGCCCATTACATCGTTATGTAGATCAGTCATAGTCATTCTCCGTAATGGCTTGCTAGCAGTTCGATCATCTTTTTCCAGTTGTTTCTTTCTGCCCTGGTTAAGTTTTCTTGTTCACCTTTGGCATAAACGGTCAGCAAAAACAGGGGTATTTTCAGGTTTCGATAAAAATAAACCACCCGAACGCCTCCGCTTTTTCCTGACCCTTTCCGTTTCCACCGAAGTTTCCGGATGCCTCCGGTGCCTTGCATGATGTCACCGGCATCAGGGTGGGAGGTCAGATAATCAATGATTGCCTGCCGTTCTTCTTTATCCAGCAGGGTTTCCGCCCGTTTCTGGTAGGAAGACAGTTCTACAATGGTCTGCATTATTAAATATAATCCATTGGATTAGTTGTTACAAACTATAAAGGGAAATTGTGATGTTGTAAATAATTGTATAAAAGTTCTGGTTCTCACAGTTTTCGTGGGAGCTAATGACATCAGATAAAAAACAGACTATTATCAGATTATAAACAGATATAAGGAGCTGGTAATTATGGCTGCATTATTGGAAACCGCTGATCAGGCACTTCCGGTCACTCAGTTGGCACGTCAATTTAAACTTTACCTGGATAAAATCTGTAATCGTGAGCAAGACAGATATGTTGTCATGCGGAACAATGAACCGGCAGCGGTATTGCTCAGTGTGGGACAGTTTGAAGCTATGGTGAACGAACTGGAAGATTTGAGGATTGAAGCCATTGCCAAGGATCGGTTAACGGCTTTTGATGGCAAAACAACCATTAGCCATGATGATATGTTAAAAGAATTTGAGGATTAATTTGTGGCCTGGAAAATAGAGTATCTACCCCAGGTTAGAGACGATTTGAAAATGCTGGGTAGTTTTGAAGCCATTAGAATTCTTAAAGCGATAAAATCAAGGATTGAGAATAGTGAGCCGGATAAATCTGGTAAAACATTAAAAGGCATTTTATCAGGTTGTCGCAAGATTCGGGTAGGAAATACACGGATTATCTATCAGGTGGACAAGGGAAAAATCCGGGTGCTGATTATTGCCGTTGGTATACGACGGGATAATGAAGTCTATGAAATGGCAGAAAAACGGGTTTAATCATGGATAAATCAGAGAAGCAGTATGATAAATTTTTGCATGATAAGGTTGACCGTGCCAGAGAATTACTAAAATCTGGCCATGGAAAGTCCAATCATCATATAAAGTCTGAGTTTGCCCGGTTTCGGTCGGTTTTCCGTGGGGAAGCCGACAAACAGTAATGACATGGATTCCCATGGGATCCGTTATCAACGTTGGATATATCCATTTTAAACGTAATGCAATTTTTAGTGCATTTTTACAGAATGAAATATGTCGTCTATTTTATCCCGATCCAGATTGAAATTAGTTGTTAATTCATTATTTAACTCTTGCATAGGGTGCTCTCTCGGAATGATAATGAAAATCCTTGATTATCAAGGTTTGTAGA
>JAKROC010000371.1 GCA_024509075.1 Endozoicomonas sp. | reverse complement strand
TAACCCATGCCAGCTTTCCCGAAGGTATCAACTCACACGTGCAGTATGGACCTGTCACCAAGGCAATGGCTGTGTACCTTTGTCAGTATCAGTTGGTGCCTTTCAAGCGTGCTTCCCATAGTTGAAGGCATCGCTGAAGGCTTCTTTCACCACAAAACCGCGTGGGTTTTTATCCACCGGGGCGATCAGGTTTTTCAGGTCCGGCAACAGGTCGTTGTTGATAAAGCCCAAGAGTTCTTCTCCTGTCATACCCTGTTTGTCCGCCGCCCAGTTGCGCCAGAGGTACTCTTCGGGAATGGGAGAACGGTAGTCATCCAGTTCAAATTCCAGATCTTCTTCCTGAGCATCGAAAATTTTCAGGAACAGCAGCCAGGACATTTGACCCAGGCGCTGGGCATCACCATCGACACCGGCGTCTTTGCGCATGATGTCCTGAATGGATTTGACCACGGAACTGATGGACATGGGAGGGTCTCTTTTGAAAGCTGTTTAAACCACGAAGATCACGAAGGGCTCAAAGAAAGACTTTTAAAACGTCGTGCTGTAAATGATCTCTGTGATTCCGGGTAAATCAGGCTGAACGGTAAATTTCCGCTTCCAGATCACTGATCGCCTGCTCGTAGTCTGCTGGTTTGCCAAAGCCTTTCTTAATGATTTTGATCGGACGACCAGTGGCAGTGAAGGGGGCCACCTTCGGAACATTTTTGTTCTCGATTTCCTGCACACCGGCATACTTATCCAGCAAGGTGGTCAAAACGGCCTGTGCCGTATCGGAGTACTTGGTGAAGTAGTTGCGTTTCTTCACGTTCTCTGCCCGCTCTTTGCGAGTGAGTGGCGGCTGGCCGTAGACTACATGGCAGATCAGATCGAAGGGGTCGAGGTCTTTGCCGACCTCTTCGGCCAGTACTTCCCAAAGAACACCCTTGCTTTCCAGTTCATCGATAATGGCCTGTTTGCGCTGGGCAGACTGCCACTTTTTGATAAATTCATCCAACGAACTGAACTGTCTGGCCAAGGTTTTTCGGGTGTAATCTTTGAACGACTCAGTAACCAGTTTGCCGTCGGTGTCATAATACTGCACCCGTTCAGCGATGGCTTTTACCATGACCCCGTTGACGTGGAACTTTCTTACTTTACTGATTGATATTTTCCTGAAATCTGATGTCAAAGAACCGATCAGATATCCAGGATCACTAAATGCTGCCAGTTCAACACCAGATTAAGAACCTCAATCACCTTGGTTTGGTCGCCGCCATGTGCCGGGAGCTGATGATAGCCGAATATTTCGATGCGTGCATAACCAATGACCCTGACGCGCGCAATGAGGATTTGCCGAAGGCTGTGAAGCGTTGGAGTACCGATGTGTTGTCGGGATTCCCTGTGTTCAGGAAACGGAGCATTGCCCATCACTCAACAATGCGGTTCCCTGATTTCTCAACCCGGTGCGCTATGGACAACCGGCGCATTAAGCTCTCCAGAAAGTCGGGATTCGTTGGGCTTTTTAAATCTCAGGGTATTGAAGGCAAGCCAAAATCTGCGACGGTCATGCCTGATGCCTGTGGTAACTGGCATGTTTCGATTCTCTGTGAAGTGGAAAGGGATATTCCCGTTCCCCTTGATGGCGAAGCGTGTGGAATTGATATGGGTATCGCCAAAAACATCACCTGTTCCACTGAGTTGTGTGGGGATAGTGGTGTTTTTGTCGGTGTTCATAGCTACAGGAAGAATGCCGATCAGTTGGCCAGGGAACAACGCAAGC
>JAKROC010000370.1 GCA_024509075.1 Endozoicomonas sp. | reverse complement strand
GGAATATTGACAAACAGGGAGCGGAAGTTACCCGCCGCTTTGCCTTCTTTCATTTTGTTGATGAGCATGGCCTCGGTTTTCGGGTCCAGGTTCGGATCAGTGGTGTAGAGAATGTAACCAATGTGACACCCATTGTGGAAATAGCGCCGCCGGAACAGCGTGGCATCTTCATTCAATAACAAGGCTTGCATGGCACACAGCCAATCCGGGATTCCGTAAATCTGCTGCATAGTGTCGTATTCTAACGTTTGCACTACTTCACCGGGCTGAAAATCCAGCGGGGTGAGCTGATCCGGCCCTAGCCAGCAGAACTGGCTTTGGCCGTTGTCGGTATCTTGTTTCCGTCGCATATTCAGCGTGGGAAGATGTTGCAGTCGTTGCAACCCGCCCAATGGGTTCTGCAACTTCTGAAAATAACTCATGCCAAAACACTGGTGCTCATAACAGGCTGCCCGGAAATCTTTCATGCCAATGATTTCATTAGGTAGAAAAAACCGGCTGATGATATTTCGTTTGAAAGTTAGGCAACGCCCATGTTGTGCATTAGCATGGCGCATCTGTGACAGCCCGATCAATGAGATGGGCGGCTCATAATAGCCGGCAAGGGGAGTCATAAAGATCCCAAGATAATCCAGCAAATGTGTCAGCACCGGCTCCGGATCGGCAAAGGAAAATTCCTGGGTGGTAACAGACTGCTGTTTCTTACGCCGCTTGCTCATGGTCATTCCCGAAAACATAGCGGGACGGTCTCAGATTGCGGTAATTCAACCCCTCATTGATCAGCGTGTGCATAATGGCCCAGGCACTGTCCTTTGGGATCGGTCCGCCACATAGGTGATCTGCCCGCTGTTTGTGGTGGTGCGGTGGATCTGCATAAATCCCGCCGCAATATCACTCCAGGCACTGTCCCAGAGTATCCGACCCTGGCCGATCACCTCCTGGGCTTTCAGGACCAGCCGGGTTTTGGATTCCAGTGTGTAATGGATCGGGGTTGCCCTGGCGTAAAATTGCTGCACCTGTTCAAACACCCCGGAGCCTGGGCCGGTAAGGTCTATCCCGATATAGTCCACGGTGTATTTTTCCGTGAGTGCGCGGATTTTCTCCGCCTGGTAGAACCAGCTTTGGCCATGCATCCGGATACGTTCCAACACCCGGAACTGACCGCCTAACCGTTTGGGCGGTGCCACCACCACAATGCAGGCTCCATCCCGGGTTCTAGATGGGTCATAACCCAGCCAGACCGGTTTGTTCAGGTAGGGCCTGCCGTGGTCCGGGTGAAAATCCTGCCAGTCACACCGATCCGCTAAACAGGGTTGCAGGGTGGCCAGCTGAAACAGGCTGTTACTGTCATCTATAAACTAGCAGCGGAACAGCTGGTCAAATTCTTCATCCGGGTAATCCAGTTCCAGCTCTGCCAGATCGAACAGATCACACCCTTTAGCAATGGCATCATGGATAGTGATGATTTTCCGGTAAGCGCCATCCGGGCAGATTTCACCGTTTCGTAACTGTTTCTGGACTGGAAACTCCGGAATCTCTTGATTCCGTTTGCGAAAACGTTCTTTATACCGCTCCCCGCTCCATAGCTCATAAGCGGGATGGCTCATGGCGGATGGGGTGGAAAAGTAGGTTTTTCGGAACCGTTTCTGGCTGGCCATGGCCCCGGCGACTTTATTCAGTTTGTCGAAATCCCGGACCCAGAAATATTGGCTCTTTTGAAAAATGAGTGGGTAAGGGTATATTTATCCACTCTGTTTTTCC
>JAKROC010000037.1 GCA_024509075.1 Endozoicomonas sp. | reverse complement strand
CATTGTAGGGGATTACGACAGTTTAGACCTATCAACCTTTAAGTGAAACATAGCCCTTCGATAACTGTGTCAGTGTTGACTGAACCTATTACTGGATAATAAAACAAATCATTGCTTCGGTTCATAAACCCCAATACATTGATGCGCTTACTTTTCACAGATGGAATTCTTAGTTGATGACCCTTCTCCTGCCAACCGTAGGGTATGCAAGGCTCTTGGCTAAACCCTGATTCGTCAAAGTAGAACAAGTTGATCAACCCTTTTTGTTCGGCGTCCTGAGCGTCCGCCAAGGCTGATTTACAACGTTCAAATTGTTCCTCGTTTCGCTTGTGCTTACAGGACTTACGGAGTCTTTTGTAAACGTAACCTATTTTTTTTTAGGATTCTGGAGATGGTTGATTTGGAAGATTTTTTGCCAGTTTGTTCTTCCATTTTGGCTTGAACATAAGACAAACGACGAGGTTCTTCTGCTACCAGAGCTTTAATCTTTTGCTCTTCCTGCTGACTGTATATTGGGGGCTTTCCGCCATCATATCCCTTATAAAGTCCACGAATACCGTAGTCATCCCAGTCATCTATCCAGTGATTCACAGTTTGATAATGAACCTCAAGTATGTCAGCGATTTGCTGCATGGAATATCGGCGAGAGCTCAGCAAGACAGCCTGTGCCCTTTCTCTCAAGTAAGGATAAGGGCCATACCGGACAGCATCTCTCAGAGTCTTCTTAACAGCATCATCGGTAATAGGATCGACAGTCTTCATGGCATCAGCAAGATTAACGAGATTGTACTGCTGAATATAAGCAGATCGTCAATGATTGTGAAAATAATTTTTCCAGGCCGATAAGTCAGTTTTATCGAAATACAAATATGTGACTACTTATGGATATTTTCGGATTAGAAGTCAGTCCCGGCTCCATCTGTACCTTTCAGGAAAATGCCTATGACCAGCTAGCCAGTACCGAACAGGCAATTGCCGATGCTCTCAAGGGTGAACCTGTTGCGGGTGCTGATGAAACTGGTATGAGAGTTGCCGGCTCACTTTGGTGGATGCATGTCCTGCGGACAAACGAATGGACCCTGTATCACCTTGACCCGAGCAAAGGCCACTCTGCCATAGAGTCAATGGGCGTCTTGCTGGTCTTTGCCGGGATACTGGTTCATGACCACTACAAAGTTTACTTCCGTTACGCTGCCCTCCATGTCCTTTGCAATGCTCATCATCTGAGGGAGTTGCAGGGGGTTGTTGACAGGGACTGTAACCATCTTGCGGCACGTCTCCAGCGGTTGCTGAGGCTAGCCTGGCATCTTAGCAAAGGCTTCAGAAAGATTGGCATGCAGGCTATGCCAGAAATCATCCGGCAACGCATTGACTCTCTTTTTGAGCAAACAGCAAGAAGGGCACAAGCTGAAGAGGCTGCATATATGGAGCGAGTGCGTCAACGGCAAGGCTGTGACAAGGTCAAGAATACAAAAGCTTTCAACCTGTTCAAGCGACTGGTTGAGTACAAGGAAGAAACACTGAGATTTATGACCAACTTTGACATTCCCTTCGACAACAATGGCAGTGAGCAAGACATCAGAAATGGCAAGGTGAAGCAAAAAATATCGGGTTGTATCAGGAGTGAAAAAGGGGCGAAATGGTATTGTCGAATACGAAGCTATGTCTCGTCGGCACGAAAGCAGGGGCAAAATGTGTTTGAAGCTTTACTCATAGCCATGAGGAATTACGATAATCATCCTTTGCTGGGTGCTGAATAGTTACAAAATTTTAATATGATAATAGAGTTTGGCTCAGAATCCTCAATTATAGGGGTGAATGAGCTTGCCAGAAATTTCGTTTTTGATTCCTGGTGTTACAGATGGATGAAAAAACCTATCAAAGTTGATATGGCTTGGATTAATGACCCACAAAAAAGAGAAGGATGTGACCTTGTTCTAAAAAACTTGAGATAACATATGAATGTCAATGATAGAATATGCGTAACTGGTTCTGACGGTCTTGTTGGGTCAAATCTGATCAACTTACTAGACAAGCTGGGTTGTTGTAGGATTACACGTCTTGGAAGAAAAGAATGTGACCTATCAAATCAGCGCGATACTATTAAGTTTATTTTATTTAACAAGCCAGACTATATATTTCACTGCGCCGCAAAGGTTTATGGCATCATGGGAAATATATGCAATAAAGCTCAATCATTTCATGAAAATATTATGATTAACACCAATATTATTCAGGGAGCATATTTGGCCGGCACTAAAAAAATAACCGTTATGGGAACTGGTTGTATCTACCCTTATCCATCTCCTTCCCTACCATTGAAGGAAGATATGATTTTTAATGGACGCCCTCACGAAAGTGAAAATAGTTATGCCCAGGCTAAGCGAGCAATGCTTGCCATGTGTGAAGCTTATCAAGAGAGTTATGATCTCGATTGGGCATATGTAGTTTCTTGTAATTTGTTTGGACCCAATGACAAATTTGATACAGAATATGGGCACGTTATACCTTCACTGATTAAAAAATTCTACGATGCGAAAACGCAAGGGAAATGTGTTGATGTTTGGGGTGACGGTAGTGCTGAACGTGATTTTCTTTACATAAAAGATGCAGCCCGCGCAGTCATAGATATTATGCAAAACCTATCTGGTCCGGTTAATATTGGCAGTGGTTCTGTGTACTCAATAAAACAAATTGTTGAGCACATTGCTGATATTGCAGACATGCAAGATTCTTACCAATGGGACAAGCATAAGCCTAATGGACAAGATTATAGGAGCTATGACTTATCAAAGTTAGATAGTATCGATTTTAAGCCAGAGTGGAGTTTAAGAAAAGGTCTCGAAGAAACATGGAATTGGTATTGTGAAAATCAGGAACAAGCAAGGAAAAAATAAAAAACGCAACCATTAATTTTGCAACTAATTCCAGTATATTTTTTCCCATTAACTTTGAATCATTCCACCCTTTAATCCCCTCCTTTGTCAGGATAGTTACTCCCGGAAGGGTAATATCGACATGACCAAATTAGTAAGATCAAGAGCACCATTAAGATTAGGTATTGCCGGTGGAGGGACAGATGTAAGCCCTTATGCTGATGTACATACCGGCTACATTCTAAATGCCACCATTAAACGTTATGCGTACTGCACCATCGAGGAAATAGAAGACAGAAAAGTCAATTTCATAGCAACTGATCGAAGCATTGATATATCACTACCGCAAGACCTTTTCCCATTCTGCATGGATGGCAATTTGAATTTACATAAAGCAGTTTATAACCGTACGATTGGTGAATTTAATAACAACCAACCAATAAATATAAAGATTACTACTCATTGTGATGCCCCTGTTGGTTCTGGTCTTGGTGCTTCATCAACCTTGGTGGTTGCCATGATCAAATGTTTTGATGAGTATTTTAGCGTTGGTCTTGATGACTATCAGATCGCTCACTTGGCTTTTTCCATCGAACGGGGTGACTGTAATTTACAAGGCGGTCGACAGGATCAGTATTCAGCCACTTTTGGTGGTTTTAATTTCATGGAGTTTTATGCCAATAATCGGGTGCTGGTAAACCCACTACGGATCAAAGAATGGATTATCTGTGAGCTTGAAGCGTCACTGCTTCTCTATTATACCGGTCAGTCCAGGTTAAGCGGCTCAATCATTGATCAACAGGTTAAAAAGATCCAAAATGGTGAAAACAAATCAATCAAGGCTATGCACAGTATCAAAGAATCTGCACTGATCATGAAGGAGGCCTTACTTAAAGGTGACTTTAATCAGTTTGTGGAGCATTTGAATTTAAGCTGGGAAAGTAAAAAACAAACGGCGCAGTCAATATCCAATTCGATGATTGATTCAGTATTTCAGTCAGCTATGAAGGCTGGAGCTTTGGGAGGAAAAATTTCCGGTGCAGGAGGAGGAGGTTTTATGATTCTTTTTGTTAAACCTGAACGAAAAAATGCGGTAATTCAAGTGTTAAAAGAAAATGGTGGCTGGACCAGTAATTGTCAGTTTTGTTATGAAGGCTCCCAATGCTGGACGATTCATCAATGAGTATCGATTATATTACCCAGAGTCTGGCGCACAATCACTCTCTGATCACTAAGATGCAAGATGATGAAGTGCTTATTCATGGGCTTAATTCGGCAGTTGGTAAAATCATCCATTGCTTCAAAAACAACGGGAAAGTGATGTTTGCAGGGAACGGCGGCAGTGCCGCTGATGCACAGCATATGTCTGCTGAATTTGTATCCCGTTTCATGTTTAACCGCCCTGGCTTACCTTCCATTGCACTTACAACGGATACTTCGGCGCTGACCGCCATTGGCAATGATTATGGATTTGAGGTTATTTTCTCACGTCAGATTGAAGCCGTCAGTAATGCTGGCGATGTGCTTATAGCCTATTCCACCTCTGGAACATCCCCCAATATTCTACAAGCACTGGACGTTGCTCGTACTCGTGACATCTGTTGCATTGGCCTCACAGGGATAAAGCCAGAAAGTAAGGTGATGGTTGAGCGATGTGATGTCACTTTGCGAGTCCCTCATGATGCGACGCCCCGTATCCAGGAGGGGCATTTGCTATTAGGCCATATTTTGTGTGGTGCAGTGGAAGCTGCACTGTTCAATAAAGAGCAATCGTTATGATCTCTGAAGCTATTATTCTGGCTGGGGGCTTAGGTACACGTTTACGATCAGAGATTGGAGATATTCCCAAGCCAATGGCTCCGGTTTCTGGCATGCCCTTTCTTGAAATTTTAATCCGTAAGCTAGAGTCTGAGGGAATTCAACACATTATCCTGTCATTAGGTTACAGGTCTCAGTCAATCATTGAGCACTTTCAAAACAGACCAGTGGCTTCATCACTCTCTTTCGTTGTTGAAGATAAAGTTATGGGAACTGGTGGAGCCATTAAACTAGCAACTAAAAAAATGTCAACAGACTATGCATTGGTGATGAATGGTGACAGTTATCTTGATATAGATGCTGCGGCCGCCTCTCAATTTCTTAACAAGTATCAATCACCTATTATTTTTGGTTTTGATGTTGACAACACATACCGTTACGGATGCATAGAGTATGAGGGATCTTTGATAACTAATATCACGGAGAAAGGCAGGATTGGCCCTGGTACAATCAGTGCCGGTGTTTATATATTACCAAAAGGAATTCTGGATCATTTCCCCTCAGATGAGCCATTTTCTATTGAGTTTGACTTCTTCGAATCCATAACCAGAAAAGATAGATTTCGCTTATTTCATTCAACCAATTATTTTATTGATATTGGCACGCCAGATTCCTATAAACTTGCACAAGCAGAACTACAGACTCAAATTCCACTCCTGTTTAAAACATAAATATCTGTAGTGATTGTAGCGACGATGAAAGTACTGCATTTTTTTAAAACCTATTATCCTGACAGTTATGGCGGAATTGAAAACTCAATATTCCAGCTGGCACAAAACGGAATCGAACACGGGGTTAAATCAGAAGTATTATCACTAAGCCCAAATGGATGCACAAGAAATGAGGTAATTGATAACCATCTGGCACATCGCTCCAATCTTAGTTTTTACCTGGCATCAACAGGTTTTTCGTACTCAGTCTTCAGCGACTTCCGAGAGCTCGCTGGCAAAGCTGATCTTGTACACTACCATTTCCCATGGCCATTTATGGATATAGTCCACTTTGCCAACAGGATAAAAAAGCCCACCGTCGTCACCTATCATTCCGACATTGTTAAACAGCGATATTTATACCATTTGTACAAACCATTGATGTATTCCTTTCTGAAGAGCGTTGATCAAATTGTTGCCACCTCTTCAAATTATTTAAAAACCAGCCATGTACTGAAAAATATAAAAAATAAAGTCAACGTTATTCCACTGGGCATTAATGATCACGCCGCTACACCTTGCCAAAACACCCTGAAACTGAAGTGGCAACGAGCTATTGCATCCCCTTTTTTTCTTTTTATTGGTTCATTCCGATATTACAAAGGCCTGCATATTCTTTTGGAAGCAATGAAAGGTGTCGATTTACCCGTTGTGCTTGTGGGCATAGGTGCGCTTGAGAAAGAACTCAAAAAGCAAGTACAGCGGCTGAATCTGCGAAACACCCATTTTCTTGGAACGTTACCCGACCAGGATAAATGCGCCTTGCTTGAATTATGCCTGGGTGTCGTATTCCCATCCCATCTGCGTTCAGAGGCTTTTGGTATCACCCTGGTTGAAGGTGCCATGTATGGCAAGCCGCTCATCTCCAGTGAAATCGGCACAGGTACTACTTATATCAATATCGATAATGAGACAGGCCTGGTCGTCCCCCCCTCCAATCCCGCAGCCTTGAGAGAGGCAATGCTCACCCTCTGGAATAATCCTCAATTCGCTTCCCAACTTGGAACCAATGCCAGGGCCCGTTATGAACAGCTTTTTACTGTTGATAAAATGGTGAGGCGTTATGCTGAGCTTTATCGATCGCTTATCTCTGATCACAACAAATAAACACGGCCCACGTGGGGCCGCATCTCCTTCCAACAACTCCCCTCAAACGCTACCCATTCCCCCCATGCAAACTCACCTGTGCCAGATCCATCAACTCCCGGTTAGCCACGGCAAACATTGCCAGATCTGCCTGCGGGGCGTTGCGAATATCCGCCAGCATGGTTTGCCAACGGGCGATCAGGGCGTGGTTGCTCATCAGCCACTCATCCATGGTCTGCTCGATAGGCACTCCATCCCGGGCCATACCAATCAGCCCCATGGTCAGTTTGCGCTGTTGCCAGTTCAATTCATCCCGGGCGCTGTCACGGGCCAGGGACTGCCAGTGGTTGGTCACTTCCAGCTGAGACAGAGCATGGCTGTACCAGCCCAGTTCCAGACGTGAGCCGATGGCAAAAAACGTTCTGATGGCCACTTCCAGCGGAACGCCTGTCTCATCGGCAGCACGAATCACCGGCAAGGCACTGAGCAGATAGCGGTGGCCGGCGACCATGCGGGCCAACTCTTCGGGTACCCCTCGCTCTACCAACTCAGCCAGAGCATTGTTGAGTTCACCGCGTTCTTCATCGCTGAGCAGCCCGGCAAACCGCTCAACAAACTCCTTGACCCTTGGCCCATAATGTTCAACGCATTCGGCCACCACCAGGTCTTGCCGTTTGAGACGGATAAACCAGCGCGTGGTGCGCCGCACCAGTTTGATCAGTGAGCCAATCATGCGGTATTGCAAGGCACTGTCAATCTGGTAATCAAGCTGCTCGATCATGGCCCAGTAGCGGGACACATCGAACACATCGCGGCTGGCGGTAAAAGCCTGGGCGATCTCAGCGGCAGACGCGCCGCAGGTCAGTTGCAACCGGTGGACAAAAGTGATCCCCATCATGTCAATCAGATGGTTGGCTATCTGGGTAGAGATAATTTCCTTACGCAGACGGTGCTGCTTGATCTCCTCAGGATAAGCATCCACCAGCGCCTGTGGGAACGCTGTATAGATTTCACTGACCAGATACTCGTCGTCTATTACCGTGGAGTTGAGCAATGCCTCCTTCAAATCAGCCTTACTGTAGGATATCAACAAAGACAACTCTGGCCTGGTAAGCCCTTTGCCACTGGCAACCCGCTCCGCAAATTCGTCGTTATCGGGCAGAAACTCGATCGCACGATCCAGTTTGCCCAGGCTTTCCAGATGCTCAATAAAACGACGGTATTCACCCATTCGTTTAGCTGCGTCTGAAGCCACCACGGAAATCGCCTGAGTCTGACGATAGTTATTGGTCAGCACCAGCGCCGACACATCCTCCGTCATGCTCTCCAGCAGCTGATTACGCTGCTTGAGGGTCATATCCCCCCGGGAAATAATATCGTTGAGCAGAATCTTGATATTAACCTCGTGATCGGAACAATCCACGCCCCCGGAATTATCGATAAAATCAGTATTCAACCCCCCACCGTGCAAAGCATACTCTACCCGCCCCAACTGGCTCAACCCTAGGTTCCCCCCCTCGCCCACCACACGTGCCTGCACTTCACAGCCATTAATGCGCAATGGATCATTGGCTTTGTCCCCCACATCAGTGTGTGTCTCACTCACTGATTTAACGTAAGTACCAATTCCGCCATTCCACAACAGGTCTACCGGTGCGCGCAGCATGGCGCGAATCAGCTCATTAGGCGGCAGATGACTGGCACTGATGCCAAAGCGCTCAGCCATGGCTGGAGTAATAGCGATGGATTTTGCCTTGCGGGAGAATATCCCCCCCCCTTCAGAAATAAGGCTTTGGTCGTAGTCTTCCCACCCTGAGCGGGGCAACTCAAACAGCCGCTGGCGTTCGACAAAGCTTTTTGCCACATCTGGATCAGGATCAACAAAAATGTGCTGATGGTTAAAGGCACCGACCATGGCGATGGTTCGTGAGCTAAGCATACCGTTGCCAAACACATCGCCGGACATATCGCCAATAGCCACCGCCGTAATCACATCGTCCTGAACGTTGATGCCCTGTTCCCGGAAATGGCGTTGTACCGATACCCAACCACCCCGGGCGGTAATGCCCATCTTCTTGTGGTCATAACCGGCACTGCCACCAGAGGCAAAAGCATCACCCAGCCAGAAGCCATAATCAGCAGCGATGCCGTTGGCAATGTCAGAAAATGTCGCGGTACCTTTATCAGCGGCCACCACGAGGTAACTATCGCTGTCGTCGTACATCAACACGCCATCCGGGTGCACCACCTGACCATCCACCAGGTTATCAGTGACATCGAGCAAACCACGGATGAAGGTTTTGTAGCAGCTTATCGCCTCTTCCAAAACCCGCTCCCGAGTGCCGCCAACAGGCAAGTGCTTGGGCACAAAACCACCCTTGGCACCCACCGGCACAATCAAGGCATTTTTTACCTGTTGAGCCTTAACCAGTCCGAGAATTTCGGTGCGATAGTCCTCCACCCGGTCGGACCAGCGCAAGCCACCCCGGGCCACTTTCCCGCCGCGTAGATGCACTCCTTCAACTTTTGGTGAATAGACAAAAATCTCATACAGTGGCGCTGGTTTGGGAATTTCCGGAATGTCCCTGGCTGACATTTTCAGCGAGATATATGACTTCGAATTACCATTTTCATCGTGCTGATAGAAGTTTGTCCGCAAGGTGGCCTTGATCACATTCTGATACCAGCGCAACACCTTGTCTTCGCTGAGCACTTCAACCTGATCCAGCGCCTGCAGGATTTTATGGGCAATGGTCTGCTGATGTGCCAAACGCTGGGTTTGCGACAACGCCAGGTCTGGGTCAAAGCGAGTTTCGAACATCTCTACCAGCAGCCGGGTGATGGCGATGTTATTGTCCAGCGTTTCGGCGATATACGACTGACTGACCCCGACCCGAATCTGTTTCAGGTAGCGGGCATAAGCACGCAGCATATTCACCTGTCGCCAACTCAGCCCAGCCGCCAGCACCAGTCGGTTAAAGCGGTCGTTCTCCACTTCACCGAGCCATATTCTGGCAAACGCCTCACGAAACGTCGGACCGGCCTTTTGCAAGTCCACAGGGCGCCGTCCATCCACGCGCAGGAGAAAATCGTGAATCCAGATGGTCTCGCCGGCACTGCTGCGCACAAGGTAAGGGTTCTCCCCCAGCACGCGCAACCCCAGATTTTTCATAATGGGAATCTGGTCTGCCAGTGCCAGCGGCTTAACAAAGTGATACAGCTTCAGGTGTACCTGCTGCTCATCTTCGTCCTGGGATTGATAAAACTCCATGGACAATTGTCTTCCGTCGTCCATTTTGACAAAGTGGTGGATATCCGCAACCGCCGACTGGGGGCGAAAAGCCTCCTGATAAGCCGCACTGAACCCATTGGCAAAGCGAGCCAGCAGTTTGTTACCCCGAACCTCGCCAAACGTCTCCAGCACACCAACACGCAATTCGTCGTTCCAGGAAGCGGCAGCACGCATGATCTCATGGTCGATCACCTCCTGATTGAACTCCACCCGACCCTTGAGCTTAAGGATAAAATGCACCCGGGCCAGCACAGACTCGGAAAAATAAGTGGTAAACTCGCTATCTTCTGCCCCGAGCTGCTGGCAGAGAATCTGCTCAGCCCGCTGGCGCAGGTTGGTACTGTAGATCTCCCGGGGCACGAACAACAAGGCAGAACAGAACGGCCCGTAGGGATCCTGGCGAATAAACACCTTAACCTGCTTACGCTCCTGAATACGCAGGATCGACATGGCCGTCTCAAACAGTTCGTCCTGACTGGTCTGGAACAGTTCGTCGCGGGGGTAGATTTCCAGAATCTGAATCAGGTCCTTACCGTGGTGACTTTTCGGGTCCAGGCCTGAACGCTGGACAATGCCCGCTATCTTGTAACGGATATAGGGGATGGCATAAGGCGTCTTGCGATACACCGGCGACGTATAAAGACCAACGATCCGCGCTTCACCAACAATCTGACCCTGGTCGTTGAACCGGCGGACAGTAATAAAGTCCGGATAAGCAGGGCGATGGACGCTGGACCGCACTGATGCCTTGGAAAATGACAGTCGTTCAGTAAGCTCAAACAAGTCATATTCAACAAATGGCTCCAGGGCTAATTGGCCAGGCTCTCGCTCATCCGCCGGGCGCAACAGGCCAAGCAGTGATTCAGATGGCCTGATCAGCTGACGATGACCGTCGTTTTCTGTAACGATCAGTTCCTCGTAACCCAAAAAAGTGAAATTGTCGTCTAATAACCACTCAAGAAAGGCCTGCACCTCGTCTTCCGCTTCAGGGAAGTCGCCATTGGGCAGACGCCCGACCGCGCCAGCCAGACGCTGCACCCGGGTTTTCATCTGATCAAAATCACCCACCACCCGGGCAACATCACCGAGCACGGCACTGAACTGCTCGCATAGCCGATCCAGTTCTTCCGGCTCCTCAATGCGGTCTATTTCCAGATAAACAAACGCCTCGGGACTGACAAACTCATCGGCCACCGGCTGCTCAGAAAACAACAGAGCATGCTCAGCAGACCGGCGCGATTGCAACACTCCGTTACGCAGCAAGTAGATGGTAAGCCCGTTCTCGTTCAGTTTCATTCTGAGCGAGTCAACCACAAAGGGCATATCCCGGTGCAGGATACATACGACGGTGTGTGTGGAATGCCAACCATTCTGGTTGAATTGTGGGTTAATGATCTTGATGCGTGGCTGGTCAGGATCATGAAGCTGTATAAACTGCCAGAACGCACGGGTAACACCTAGCATGTCCTGCCAGTTGGCCGCCAGCAGATCAGCCGCAGTATCAAGCGAATAGTACTGCCAGACGAACTCACGCACGCTGGCCATTTGTTCCGGTTTCAGTGAGGGGGCAAGATCATCGATCAATTTGCCCAGAATGTCCTCACGTTCCTGAATTGTTAACGCCCCCATTCCCTGACTTCTCCAATAAGGCATACTCGTTGCTGTATTATGAACTAGACCATCAACCCTGAAGCGCCTATATTTTAGGGCGCCGTCAAGAGCATGGCCGTCAACCGCAAAGCAATCGCCAAGACTCAAGTCAGGGGCTTATCAACAGTCAGAATCATTTGTAAACTTTCCTGACCGTCATGTGGAACTGGCCAGAGTTGGCACAGTTCAGGACTCTTCATTGCACACCCTGCGAAGAACGCGGAAACTTCCGGGTTAAGATCGGATTGGATGAGTATGTCAACGAGCCACTGTTTTACACAGTTCAGTCAGCTAAAAAATTATCTTTGCAGCGCCATCATTGGTCAAGAGCATCTGGTTAACCGCCTGTTAATTACTCTGCTCGCGGATGGTCATTTGCTCGTCGAAGGTGCCCCCGGTCTGGCCAAAACCCGCGCAGTAAAAGCTCTTAGCGATGGTCTGGACGCCGATTTTCACCGCATCCAGTTCACTCCCGACCTACTGCCGGCCGACGTAACAGGCACAGACATTTACCTACCCGAAGACGGCAGTTTTCGTTTTCAGCCTGGCCCGATTTTCCACAACCTGATTCTGGCTGACGAAATCAACCGGGCACCGGCCAAAGTGCAATCATCGCTGCTTGAAGCCATGGCCGAGCGCCAGGTCAGCGTGGGGCAAAAAACCTACCCACTGCCCGATGTATTTATGGTTATGGCTACGCAAAACCCCATTGAGCAGGAAGGCACCTACCCACTGCCCGAAGCGCAACTGGACCGTTTTCTCATGCATGTGCGGGTGGGTTACCCCGATGTGGACGCCGAGCGGGCCATCCTGCGCCTGGCCCGGGGCGAGGCACTGCAAAACACCGTTGAGCGCCCCAACGCGCCGCTGGATCAGCAGACCATTCTTGCCGCCCGCCAGGAAGTACTGACGGTGCATATGGAGCCGGCGGTTGAAGAGTACATCGTGCAATTGATCAACGCTTCGCGTTATCCGTCCCGCTACAGCGACACCCTGGCTGGCTGGCTGGACTACGGCGCCAGCCCGCGCGGTACTATTGCCCTGGATCGCTGTGCCCGTGCTCACGCCTGGCTCCATGAGCGCGATTTTGTCAGTCCTGACGATGTGCAAGCGGTGGCTCACGACGTATTGCGCCACCGTCTGTTACTGAGCTTTGAGGCGGAGGCCGAAGGTAAGGACGCCGATCATATTATCAGTCAGTTGTTGTCCATCGTGCCGGCAGCCTGAGGCGGGTCAATCATTATGAGTGGTGCATACTGTACCTTGCAGGGTCTGGTCAATCTGCGCCTGCTGGCCAGAGACCTGCCACTGTTTCGCCCCGGGCGTAGCCAGCAGCAAATGCTCGGCAATGCCCGCTCCCCGTTCAAGGGCCGGGGCATTGATTTTGAAGAGGTGCGGGCCTACCAGTTTGGTGACGATATCCGCACCATCGACTGGCGGGTCACTGCCCGACGTCTGAAACCCCATACCAAAGTGTTTCAGGAAGAACGCGAACGGCCGGTGATGATTGCCCTGGACCAGAGCCACACCCTGTTCTTCGGCTCCCGGCTCAACTTCAAATCGGTCACCGCCGCTGAGGTTGCCGCCCTGATCGCCTGGGCCACACTGCACCACGGCGATCGCATTGGCGGGGTGATTTTCAATGAGCATGAATTGCACGAAACCCGCCCCCGGCGCTCACGCAAAGCGCTGATGCACTGGCTGAATCAAACCGAGCAGATGAACCGTAAACTGCAACTGGCAGCCATTGTCAGTAAAGATATCGGTGCCGGTCTGACCAGGGCTTTACGCCATATTCGCCGGGTGGCTCACCCCGGTACCCAGATATTTCTGGTCAGCGACTTTGCCCGGGTCAGCGACGAAGCTGAGCAACACCTGGCCCACCTGGCCCGGCACAACGAGTTGCTGGCCATCAAAGTCAACGACCCGCTGGAGCAGGAGCTGCCCAGCCCGGATTATTACCGCATCACTGACGGCATGCATAACCTGACCATTAACACCGCCCGCCCCGAGTTGCGCCAGCAGTTTCACCAGCACTATGAGCGTCAACACCAACAGTTACAAACGCTGCTGACCCGCTACCGTATTGGCCTGCTGCCGGTCAGTGCAGCGCAGCCCACGGTTGGCCAGCTTGGCGGCCCCACCCGTACCACCACTGAGCCAGCCAGTGCTGGCCGATCGCGAGGTTAGCTATGGATGGCGTATCACTGGAGAAATTGCGCCCGAACCACTTGCCCGAGCCGGTGGGTCTTTGGCCACCGGCCATCGGCTGGTGGTTGCTGGCGGGTTTCGTCATTCTCGCCCTGGCCGGACTGGGAATATACGTCTACCGTCGTTGGAAAAAGACCCGCTATCGCAGCCGGGCCTTGCAGCTGGCCGATGACGCTTTTGGTCAGTACCAGCAGCACCAAGACCCCCGAAAACTGGCTCAGCAGTGCAATGAACTGCTGAAGCGGGTGGCACTGCACGCCTTTCCCAACACGCGTGTTGCCGGTCTGACCGGCGCTGAGTGGAGTGAATTTCTTGCCACCACCGGCGGGCTACCCCAATTCCATAACCACAGTGCGTTTACTAATGATCGCTACAACCCCAACGCGCAACTGAGCGTTGATGACATTTATGAACTGACCCGGCGCTGGATAAAAAAACACCATGCTTGAGCTTGAATGGCCCTGGATACTGCTTGCCCTGCCCCTGCCCTTTCTGGTCTACCGGCTGGTACCGCCGGCAAACAAGAACGACGCTCCACTGCATATCCCTTTTTACGGTCAACTGTCCACGCTGGTCGGTGAAGAGCGAGTCGATATGGACATCCACACCGGTCGGCGGCTGATCCTGCCTGGCCTGATCTGGGCGCTGCTGCTGTTGGCGGCCAGCAAACCGGTCTGGCTGGGCGAACCAGTCACCATGCAAGACAGCGGCCGCGACCTGATGATGGCCGTGGATCTGTCCGGCAGCATGGAGATGAACGACATGGTGCTCAACGGGCGGCAGGTTGACCGGCTCAGTGCCACCAAAAACGTGCTTGATGACTTTATTGAGCGTCGCCGTGGCGACCGGCTCGGGCTGATCCTGTTTGGTACTCAGGCCTACTTGCAGGCACCGCTGACCTTCGACCGCACCACGGTAAAAACCCTGCTCAACGAGTCGGGCATCGGCATGGCTGGCAACCAGACCGCCATTGGTGATGCCCTGGGCCTGGCAGTCAAACAGCTGCGCCAACGCCCCGAGCAGAGCAGAGTGCTGGTGCTGCTGACCGACGGCGCGAACACCGCCGGGCAGATATCCCCCATTCAGGCCGCGCGCATTGCCAAAGAAGAGGGCATCAAAATCTACGCCATCGGCCTGGGCGCTGAGGAGGTGGTTGAGCGCAGCCTGTTTGGCACACGGCGGATCAACCCGTCGGCCGATCTGGACGAACAGGCCTTGCAAGAGATGGCGCAGCTGACCGGCGGCGAGTACTTTCGTGCCCGCAACGTTGATGAACTGAACCGGATTTACGCCCTGCTGGACGAACTTGAGCCCACTGCGCAGGAGGAAGAGACCTTCCGCCCCAGCAAAAACCTGTTTTTCTGGCCCCTGGGCCTGGCACTGGTGCTGAGCGTGTTACGTGCTGCCCTGGAGATTAAAGGATTGAGAAACCGCTTGATGAAATGGCAAACCCTCATCAAACCAACCCTGCGGCGGAGGGTTGCGCGATGATCGCTCAGTTCCACTTTTTACGCCCGCTGTGGCTACTGATGCTGCTGCCCTGCATCGCTTTGGTGCTGATGTTCTGGCGCGCGCGGCAACACCGTGGCAACTGGTCGAAAGTCATTGCCCCGGCCCTGCTCCCCTGGCTGTTGCCCGGTGGTGAACAGCAACAGCCCGTACGCTGGCCACTGTTGCTATTGCTTGGCGGCTGGCTGCTGGCCTGTCTGGCCCTGGCCGGTCCCACCTGGCAAAAACTGCCAGTGCCGGTCAGTAAAAACCAGCAACCGCTGGTTGTGGTGGTTGACCTTTCCTATCTCACTTACGCCTCGGATCTCTCCCCCAACCGGCTGACCCGGGTGCGTTTTAAACTGCAAGACCTGTTTAACCAGCGCAAAGACGGCTTGAGCGCACTGGTGGCCTACGCCGGTTCCGCCCATACGGTCGCCCCTTTAACTGACGACAGTCGTACACTTAATAACCTGATTCAGGCCCTTGGCCCGGAGATTATGCCATTACAGGAGATCTCGCCCACCTCCGCTGGCCCGGTGGCTGCGGTGCGTCAGGCACAGCGGTTGATTACTCAGGGGGGCAATGACTCCGGTGAAATCCTGCTGGTTACCGGCACCATCAGCGCCAGTCAGGCAGAGCAGATCACCAGAGAGTTAAAAGGCAATGACATCCGTCTGTCGGTGCTGGGTACCGGCACCGAGCAAGGCGCGCCGATCCCTCTGCCCGATGGCGGTTACCTCAAAGACAGCCAGGGCACTATTGTGGTGCCCCAGCTGGAGCGCGCCCGTTTGCAAGCGTTGGCCCGAGCCAACGGTGGTCAGTACCAGACCATGACTGTTGGCGACAGTGACCTACAAGCACTGCTGCCAGCACTGGCCGGCAGCGATCAGGTGGAACGCGCCACCGAGCGAGAGTTTGACCAGTGGTACGATGCCGGCTACTGGCTGGTCTGTCTGCTGTTGCCGGTGGCCCTGTTCGGCTTTCGCCGGGGCTGGCTGCTGGCCGTTATGGTTACCTTGCTGCCCCTTGCGCCCCAGGCTCAGGCCTTTAGCTGGGGCGACCTCTGGCAGACCCGCAACCAACAGGGTCAGGCAGCCATGGAGGCCGGCGATACATCCGAAGCGGCTGCGTTATTTGAGAATCCCCAGTGGCGAGCCCAGGCTTTATACGACAATGGACAGTTTGAACAGTCTGCTGCGGCACTTGATGGCGCTGCCGGAGCCAACGCCGCTTATAACCAGGGCAATGCGTTGGCCAAGGCCGGTAAGCTGGAAGAAGCGCTTGAGTCCTATGACCGTGCCCTGGCAGAGCAACCGGGTATGGAAGATGCCCAGTTCAATCGTGACCTGGTTGAGCAGTTGTTGAAACAGCAGCAACAAAATCAGCAACAGCAAAACCAGCAATCGCAGCAGGATCAGCAATCCGGGCAGAATCAGCAGTTTCAACAGGATCAACAGGATCAACAGGATCAACAGGATCAACAGGATCAACAGGATCAACAATCCGGACAGAACCAGCAATCGCAGCAGGATCAGCAGTCCGGGCAAAATCAACAGTCGCAGCAGAATCAGCAATCATCCGAAAATCAATCCGGGCAGGCCGACCAGAATCGGTCCCAGGAAGAGCAGCAAGGAGAAAAAGGAGAGCAGGACAGCCAAAACCAGCAGCCCACTGATGGCGAACAAGATGCGCAAGCATCACAAAACGCCAGTGCTGGGCAATCTGCCGAGGACCCAACTGAACAGGAGCAAAAGGCAGCCGCCCAGACACAAGAGACGGAACCGCTCTCAGGCAAACAGCAGGCCATCGAAAGCTGGCTAAGAACCATTCCCGATGACCCCGGTGGTCTCCTGCGCAGAAAATTCCTGCAACAGCAGCGCGCTGTGCAGCAGCAAAAAACACATGAGGGCGCGTCATGGTAACGTTTATCCGTTTTTCTCTCACGCCCCTGGCAACCATACCGAATTTGATCATGAACCTTGTGATGCGACCCATTATTTTAACGACACTTGCCGTTTTAATTTTCCCACTGAACGCCCTGGCCGCATTTACCGCCAGCGTGGACAGAACCACCATCGCCAGCCACAAATCGCTGGAGTTGACCCTGCGCACTGACGAAAGCACCAACACCGCCCCCGACCTGACACCGCTAGCCAAAGACTTTGATGTACTGGGTACCCGACAGCAGCAGACCACGCGGATCATCAATGGCCGCGGCACCTACGCCCGGGACTGGATAGTAACGCTGGTGCCCAAACAACAGGGCAATCTGACCATTCCGGCCATCGCTCTGGGGGATCAACAGAGCCAGCCCATCGACATCACGGTGAGCAACGATCCGGTAGACACCGCCACTGCCAGCCCTTTGTTGATGAAAGCTGAAGTCAGCAGCGAAAACATCTATGTGCAACAGGAATTGATTCTGAGTGTGCAGATTTTGTTCAGCATCCCACTGTACGATGATAATCGTTTAAGTGCCTTGGACATCAACGACGCACTGGTGCAACAGCTGGGTGAAACCCGAAAGTTTGATACCATCATCGACGGCGTGCGCTACCAGGGATTTGAACTGAAATACGCCATCCATCCCCAAACTGCCGGTGAAATGGTCATACCGTCACTGACCTTTTCCGGCGTGGCCGCAAACACCAGAGACCCATTTATTGGCGGTATCTTTTCCAGTAGTGGCAGGCCCGTCCAGGCCCGCTCGCCGGAGATACGGGTAACGGTCAAACCACGCCCTGACAATTTCCCGACCAACGAGCCTTGGCTACCTGCACGACAACTGACCATTGAAGAGCAGTGGAGCCAACCACTGAACAATCTGCAAGTGGGCGATGCCATCACCCGCACCATCACCGTCACTGCCGATGGTCTCAGCGCCGCCCAACTGCCCCCGATCCTGATGCCCCAGCCCCAGGGCGTGAACAGTTACCCGGATAAATCCAACACTCAGGACCGGGAAACCTTAAAAGGCATTCAGGGCCAACGCACCGACTCCATAGCCATGATTCCCACCCGACCGGGCAAAATTACCCTGCCGGCCATCGACTACCCCTGGTTTGATACACAAAGCGGTGAGGTCAAGATCGCCACCATTACGGCCATCGAGATTGATGTGGCCCCGACCCCGCAATCAGCAACCCTGAGCGCACCGGCTCCGGTCGCAGCAGCACCTGCCCAGTGTCCACCGGCTATTGAGTGTCCAACACTGAATGACGAGCGCCCACTATGGCAAACTGCCGCCCCCTGGCAGGGTCTCAGTGCACTGTTTGCTCTGCTGTGGCTGGTCACTCTCGGCTTATGGCGAGCCAAAGCCAAAACCGCCCCCGCAGGTGATAATCAGGAACCTGCGCCGTCGCTGCCCTCGGAATCTGCAGCATTCAGCCGACTGGAGAGTGCCTGCAAACAGGCAGACGGACAACAGGCACTGGATGAATTAAAGAACTGGAGTCGTGTATTTTGGCAAAACGAGCAGCTAACATCCCTGACCCAATGCCTTGAGCAACATAACTCCACAGAGTTAAGCGCTATCTGCAACCGGATATTAAGTGCCCGCTACGGGGCAAAACCGGATGCCGCTGACCTGAGGCCACTATTGAATGACCTGCTGGAAACGTGCAGAACACTGCGCCGCCAGCGAACAACCAAAAGTGATGACCAGGCGCTCAGCAAACTCTACCCACAGTAAGGGGGGTAGTAAACAGATCCGTACCACCGTTCACACTGAGCTTGTCGAAGTGTGCTGCCCGCATCCTTCGACAGACTCAGGATGAACGTCCTTCCACAGGCTCAGGATGAACGGAATGTGGTGGTACTTTTGTATCCACCACTACTACTCTAAGTTCTTGCCGACAGAGGCTTCTGACGAAGCCTCTTTACCTTGCCAGTCCATCAAGCATCTGCACCAGCTTAACCGCAGACAGCCACGCCCCTTCCACCCGACCACCGGCGCACCAGGCACCGGCAATGGCCAACTGCTGTTCAGCATCGATCAGACAGGGCTTATCAAACGACACTGACTTAATATTTGCATAACGCCAAAAATGTCGGTGTTCCGCTACTCGTTCAAGCGTCCGACCGGTGACGCTTTGCAACCAGTCAAGACCCACCTGCCCAATATCCAGCGTCGTCTCCTTTCCTTGCTGCTCAGACCACTGCGGCGCAAAGTGCAGCATCCAGACATCATCACTATCCCCCCCATACTGGAAACCCGGCCGACTGGACAGACGGGAAACCCAGCGAACGGTATCATCACCAAAAATACCCTGAATATCCGCAGCCACCTCGCCCCGGGTGGCCAGCCCCACGGCCCAGCAGGATCGGTGAATGGCCGGCGGCACATGGGCAACCAGGTCGCCACAGTGCGCCAGCAAAGCTCGACTCTGTTCGGCCGGGCTGGTGACAATCAGCCAGTCGAAACCGTCAAAACGTGCCCCTTCCAGGGTATTCAGTTGCCACCCTTGTGAGTGCCTGGTGACCGTGACAATGGTGCACTGACAACGCACCGATAGCCCTGTGGCCAGAGAGTATGCCGGAGCATTCATCAGCGGGGTGCCGATGTAGCGCACCGTGTCATCCGGCGATGACCGCAACTGGCCTTGCCTGGCCTGCCAGGGTGTAAAGTGCCACTGACAGACCACGCCCGCCTGCTCCCAGCCTGCCACTTCGTTCTGAAAACCGCTATCGCGCACGGTGAAATACTGAGCACCAATATCCAGCTCCCCCCAAGGCAGACGACGGTTAGCCAGACGGCCACCAAGCCCACGGCTTTTTTCAAACACCGTCACATCATGCCCTGCACCACTGAGCAGACTGGCTGTTTTGATCCCGGTCAGTCCGGCACCGATCACTGCGCATTTCATGGACATCACCCCGCTGATATTTCGCCAAAACGATATCACTGAACTGATTACGGCAACGGCATTGTGGCAGGCGCAAACTCAATCGAGCATAAACAATAACCACATTAACCAAAAGCGCTATTCCCTCTGGCCACTAAATAGGGTAAAAGTCCTCCCATGAGAACCCCGAAACGAATACAACCCCTGGTTGATGAAGGACTGGTGGATGAAGTGCTCCGCCAGCTGATGAGCGGTAAAGAGGCCGATGTCTATGTGGTGCGTTGCGGCCGGGAAATTCGCTGCGCCAAGGTTTATAAAGAAGCGGCCAAGCGCAGTTTTAAAAAAGCGGCCCAATATCAAGAGGGTCGCAAAGAGCGTAACAGCCGCCGGCAGCGAGCCATTGAAAAAGGCTCCCGCTACGGTCGCAAGCAGCAGGAAGAGACCTGGCAGAATGCCGAGGTGAACGCTCTGTTCCGCCTGGCGCGGGCCGGTGTGCGGGTGCCACAGCCCTATATATGCCTTGATGGCGTCCTGCTGATGGAGTTGGTCTGTGACGAAAATGGCCAGGTAGCCCCCCGTTTGGGCGAGGTCACCATGTCAGCAGAGCAGGCGCGGGAAGACCACGCATTGATGATGCACTACGTCAAACTAATGCTCTGTGCCGGCGAATGCCGAGGTGAACGCTCTGTTCCGCCTGGCGCGGGCCGGTGTGCGGGTGCCAC
>JAKROC010000369.1 GCA_024509075.1 Endozoicomonas sp. | reverse complement strand
ATCTAACGGTACAGCCTGTGCACCTCTTCAGCCAAAATGGTCAGTCCCTCTTCCACCGTCTGTTGATCACGGGTAAACGTTAACCGCAGGCACTCATGTTTGTGGGGCCAGTCATCGTCAATGCCTGGAAAGAAATAGTGCCCGGACACCATCAGCACATTACGCGCCTTCAGTCGTTCATAAAGTTCCAGGCTGGAAATCGGCAAATTTTCAAACCATAGCCAGAGAAACATAGCACCTTCAGATTTGTGCACACGCCACGGCACATCGCCTAATTTCCGCTTGAGACAATTCAGAGCAAAGCGGGCACGATTTTCATAGTAAGGACGAATAACTTGATCACACAGCCCATTGATACTGTCATCACGGATCATCTCCAATGTCAGCAGGCTACCAATGCTGTTGGGTGCCAGATTCATGATGGCATTAATACCAGACAATGAACGTATAACCGACTCACAGGCAACGACAATACCGGTGCGCACTGCTGGCAAGCCGAGCTTCGACAGGCTCAGGCAGAGAATCGTATGCTCATTCCAGTGGGGCGTTGCCTCGGTAAAAATCAGTCTGGGAAAAGGGATGCCATAAGCGCCATCGACAATCAGCGGAATGTCGTGTTGACAGGCCAGGCTATCGAGTCGGGCCATCTCCTCATCCGTCAGGACATTGCCGGTGGGATTGGTGGGACGAGACACGCACAACGCTGCAACACTGTCGTCAATAACCAGATCCTGGAAATTGACCCGGTATTTAAACAGATGCTGATCAAGGTGTTCGATATCGGGCTTGTTGGCCACGAAGAAATCCTGACTCAGTCCGCAATCTACATAGCCGATGTACTCTGGTGCCATGGGTAACTGAATACGTTTATGGCTGCCATCGAGATGGCTGCCGGCAAACATATTGAACAGCATGAAAAACGCTGCCTGACTGCCATTGGTCAGGGCGATATTGCGCTCGGTCAGCGACCAGCCAAATTGTCGTTTAAGATAAGCGGCCATCTCGCGGACAAATCGTTTCTCACCCTGAGGCGGATCATATGTGCCCACAAGGCGGGTAAATTCACTCTGACTGTCGAGAATATCGCGCAATCGCTGACGATAAACGGCATCCATCTCCGGGATATGGGCAGGGTTGCCACCGCCCATCATAACTTTGTCCTCACCATCGGCAAGCGCATTACCCAGGTCATCCATTAATGACAGGATGCCGGAGTGACTGGTAAATTTTTCGCCAAAGGCGGAGAGCTTCATGATTGCCCCTGGATAATCAGCGGTTAATAGCGGCAGGTTGATAAAAGCGCTGTTATATCAACGGTCAGGTTGGCTGTCCACAGTGCTTGAGGTGGTTATTGTTTTCCCGATACAAAGGCTTGGGCAATCACAAAACCGTTTGCGGTGTGAACCAGGATCAGCAAAGAAAAGGTCAGGCTGGATTGGGAAGTACGGTTTAGTAAACAACAAAAAAATAAGCCCCCCGTCGTCTTACACGGCGGGGAGGCAGGCAAGCCCGGGTTAAACGAACACGAACCCAAGCAAAACTACACCCAGTATCATCCGGTAAATGACAAAGGGCATCAAACCAATCCGGTTGATGATCGCCAAAAAGAAATGCACGCAGAGCCAGGCACTGACGGCTGATATCACGGTTCCCAAAGACAGGGTTTGCCAGTTGACCGGCTCGGTGCTCTTGATCAGATCCAGCGTGAACACGAACCCAAGCAAAACTACACCCAGTATCATCCGGTAAATGACAAAGGGC
>JAKROC010000368.1 GCA_024509075.1 Endozoicomonas sp. | reverse complement strand
CCCGCTGATGATTCTGTTTACTGTCGTGACGCTGGGTTTGACCATTTATCACGCCGTGACTTACTTCGACATGACGCCCCGTGTTCTGCCCCAGAAAATCCGCAAAATGGTCAAGGATAACGTAGTCAACACGCTGATGTACGTCGGGCTGGCGATTTGTTCTCTGGCCATTGTGGCCGTTTCTGTGATTGGACTTTGAGGGAGAGGGAAAATGAGCAATAAACGTCACATTGAACCTCTGTTGTGGAGTCTGTTCGGCGCCGGTGGTACGACGATTGCCTTCTTTTTTCCAGCCATTATTTTTGTGGTTGGTCTGGGCGTACCGCTGGATATTATTCCTGCTGAAGCGCTGTCTTATGAGCGTATCTCAGGCTTTTTTCTGGAAAACTGGTTTGGCAAGCTGGCTCTTATGGTGGTACTGATTCCATCCTACTGGGCCTGTATTCACCGTCTTTATCACGGTTCCCATGACCTTGGCTTGCACCCGGGAGTGGGTGTGAAGGTTGCTTGCTACGGCGGTACGTTGATTCTCAGCCTGGCAACTGTTGCGTTGCTTCTGATCTGAGCAAATATAAAGGGGCGTAAAGCCCCTTTTTTTATTGCCAAATCCCCATGTGACCAATAATCGCAGCAAGCCCGCTAACTCTGGCGCTTGAAGGGTATTGATGCGCCGAAGTTCGATAAGCCTTCCTCTCTCTGGATATTTCCCTCGTCCTTGCAGGATGGTCAAAATCTCCTAGTATTTTCCTCGTGCCGGTATCTTTGACTCTTTGCTTGCCGGTGCAGGGGAGGCCCCTGTAGCGATAAAGCGTAGTTTTCTGTCCGAGCCTCAGGCAATCCATCAGGCGGATCAATCTCTTCTATTTCTTAGTTGCTGGCTAGGGCGCGCATTCTACTCTATCTCCCAGGGTTGCCGAGTCGCTGTCGATCCTGAGCTACCGCCAGGAAGGTTCAGAATGACAGTGTCCAATCAACTTTTTTTTCGAGGCATGGTTGTGAAAAAGACGTTACTTGCGACAGCTGTCTTACTGGCTTCTTCCGTCTCTCACGCTGAGTGGACATCGCTGGATAACTCCTTAACCATTGGTGGTGATGCAGAAATTAACTTTGATGTGGTTAAAAACCATAACGGAAAGGGGGTATCAGGTAAAATTCCTGATGAGACAAACACTCAAACACAGTTGAACGACGATTCTCGAATAAAAATGATGGTTATGTGGAATACGACTCGTTCTGGTGACGATTTTCTTATGGCCAAGATAGAGCCATTAATCCGCACTAATGCCTCCGTGGGAGTCGATGATGCTTACTTCATGTTTGGTACGAAAGGGGTATGGGAATTTCAGATTGGCCGCTACGAGGCCATGAACTTATTCCCGCTGGGCAAAGATGTGGTATTGGATTATGCCAACGGTTCCGATGGATTGGGTTCAGGCATTTATTATTACATGGCGAAAGAGGCTCGGGGGCGCGCAGGTCAGGCAGGTCAGGCCCGGATTGCTGCTAAAGCAGATAACTGGTCTGCTGAAGTCTCCACTATTTACGGTAATACAAAAGAGGTGCTAGAGAGTACGCAGGATTACATTGATCAAAGCATATTTGATGAAACCCCGGAGTTGGCGTCAGACAATAACAGCTTTATGATTCGCCCCGCGATTAACTTTATGAGTGAAACAGGTAGTTTCAGCTTGAGTTTCGGTGGTGAGTATGAAGTCAACGATGACTCTGTAACGCTGACAGCAACCAACGAGACTCTCAATTTATCTGA
>JAKROC010000367.1 GCA_024509075.1 Endozoicomonas sp. | reverse complement strand
TGACGCGCACGCTGCTAATGCCGTCCTCTTCGTCAGCCAGGATCTGCATCAGACCTTCGGTGGCAAACTTTGACACACTATAGGCACCCCAGTGCGCTCGTCCTTGATGGCCGACACCGGAAGACGTGAAAATCACTGAGGCCTGTTTGGCTTGACGCAGCAAGGGCAGCAGCTCCCGGCTCAGCATAAAGGCAGCGTTCAGATTGACCTGCATAATCTGTAGCCACTCACTGGTGGGGAACTGACTGATCGGCTTTAGTGTGCCAAGTACGCTGGCGTTGTGCAGCACACCATCAAGACGGCCAAACTCCTGTTCGATGGTGTCGGCCAGCGTGACAAAGTCGGCATCCCGGGCACTTTCCAGGTTCAGCGGATAGATGGCCGGCACAGGCCCGTGGGTTTGCTCGATTTCATCATATACGGCCTCTAGTTTTTTTATGTTCCTGCCCAGTAAAACAATCGTGGCGCCATGGCGGGCATAGGTCAGAGCGGCCACTCTGCCAATACCATCACTGGCACCGGTGATCAGGATGACTTTATCTTTGAGCAGGTCTTCTGCGCCTTGGTAGGAAAACATCAATCTACTCCCTGGCAAATGCTGGCTGGGGTTATGTAATGGTTTCTGTGTACCTGTGGTCGTCTATTGTTGGCAATTGCCAATTCAGCTTCTCCAGCCAGTGGTGTAAATCCCTGGCCTGGTAAATGTTGGCATCCGCCTGCCACGAAAGTGGATCGTCGTTCTCGCCGATGTAGCCGTAGTGGGCGGCAACGGTGATCATACCAGCCCTTTTGCCGGCTTCGACATCGCGGGCGTGATCGCCAACGTATACGCTATGCCCCGGATCACAGCCAGCCTGCTGGCAGGCCAGGCAGAGTGCCTGTGGGTGAGGCTTGGGCTGTTGGACATCTTCTGGGCAGACAATTGCATGACTGCGCTCCATCAGGCCGGCCTGTTTGATCAGGAGCAGGGTATACGGTTTCGGTTTGTTGGTGACAATACCCCAGACAATATCACGCCGTTCCAACTCAACCAAGAGTGGTAAAATACCAGGAAAGGGCTGGGCCAGGGTGATGCGGTCAGAGTCATTGATATAGCGTTCATAGTAATCCAGAAACAGGGCTCTTTTGCGTTCAAGCTCAGGCCCGGCTGGCAGGTTAAAGGCCAGCTGCATCAAACGACGAGAGCCGTTGGAGATATTCTGGCGAATGATCCTGGCATCCAGCGGTGGATGCTGGTAATCGTTAAGCATCTGGTTGACAGTGACGACGAAATCAGCGGCGGTGTCCAGCAAGGTGCCGTCCAAGTCAAAAAAAACGCCTTTTATGGCTCTCATTTTTACAACTCACTTGGCGCAGGTTTCGATCCGTGGATCAGGTAGTTCACATCCACGTCGGCCGGATTAAGTCGGTAAACTTTGGTGAACGGGTTGTAGGTCATGCCGATGATGCCATTAGTGTTCAGTCCGGCCTTGCGCATATCGTGGCTTAGTTCACTGGGTTTGATGAACTTGCGGTGTTCATGGGTGCCTTTGGGCAGAAGTTTCAGGATGTATTCGGCGCCGATAATGGCAAAGATAAACGACTTTGGATTACGGTTTATGGTGGCAAAAAAAGCGTGCCCGCCAGGCTTTAGCAGTTTGCTACACGCCGCGATGACTGAGGCCGGGTCAGGAACATGCTCGAGCATTTCCAGACAGGTGACCACGTCAAACTGACCAGGCAGTTCTTCGGCTAGCTCCTCAGCGGTGATCTGTCGATAGGTCACATCAACACCGCTTT
>JAKROC010000366.1 GCA_024509075.1 Endozoicomonas sp. | reverse complement strand
AGACCTCTACGGTCTGCCTGCTATCCATCTCCACCCAAGCGCTTTGCGCTATGGACGGAGAATTACGCAGGTTTCGTTAAAGCTGCCCATGTGTGACTGCTGACTGCGATTGTGCCACCGAAGGCATTTCGCATGATCGCTACGGGCGAGACTTGACAACAACTTCTTTACTGCCCTGGGGGAAGGCAAACAGTGTCAGCCTGAAACGCCGAACACGCTACTTCGCTCTGGTTCTGGGCGTGGGCGAACTCTAACAATGTATGGACAATGTGATTGTGACTACGCTCCAGAGCCAGCAAAGGCACCGTCCAGCCAGTTTTTGCGCCATGATTGGTGAGCATGGCGTTCCCTTTGGCACCATACATCAACAACAATTTCAACACCTTTTCATGGCCGGATTGGGCAGCGGACATCAGCGCTGTCCAGCCATTGTAGCTCCCGGCCATATCCATAACGGCATTCACTTGAGCACCATTGTCCAACAACAACCTGGCTATTCCGTCATGGCCGCACCGGGCAGCCAGCATCAGAGGGGTACGGCCATTATTGCGGCCTGCATCATGCATGGCCGCATTTACGTCCGCACCATGCTCAATCAGTACTTTGGCAGTATCGTAGAACCCCCTGGAGACTGCCGCCATCAGCGCCGACCAGCCGTTGGCAGAACCAGCATTGCACAGACATCTGTTAACCTGAGCGCCAAACGCCAGCAACTCTATGACCGCCTGACTATCTCCCCGTGAGGCTGCATGCATCAGTGCCGTAGCGCCATTGTTCTGACCTGCGTCATGCTGGACGTCATCAACAGGCGCTCCGGCTTCCAGCAACTGTTTTATGATCCCGATATGACCGAGGTGGCAGCCTTCCATCAACGGTGTCCAGCCAGTCCAGACTTCTCTCGTCAAGGCCTGGTCAGCCCGGGCACCATTGGCCAGCAGCACGCGCACGGCATCCTGACAACCGTACTCGACGGCTCTCATCAGCGCGGTGCAACCACTCCATATGCCAGCATTGCTTTGCGCCTGGTTGACCTGAGCGCCCCTGTCGAGCAGCAGCTGGATCACGTTTACATACCCCTTTTCAGCAGCCAACATCAGGGCTGTCTTGCCAGTATTACAGCCTGCATCAGATTGTTCAGCATTAACCCGCCCCCCCGATTCGAGGATTAGTCTGACCACCTCACAGTTACCATGACTTGCCGCCACCATCAATGGAGTCTGGCCGTTATTATTACCAGCATTGGTCTGGGCGTAGTTCTGCGAAAAACCATGACTCAACAGCAGCCTGACCACTGCGCTGGAGCCGTGGGCCGCAGCGTCCATCAGGGGTATCCAGCCATTGCGCTCGCCAGCGTCACGCTGCGCACTGTACAACCAGGCACCTTTACTCAGCAGGAACCGTACACAGGCATATTGGCCATTACTGGCAGCCATGTGCAATGCACTGCGACCATTGTTTTGACCAGCATCACATTGTGACAGGTTGATCCTGGCACCAAATTCCAGTAGTGCCCCGACAACCTCGTAGTACCCACAACGGGCAGCCAGCATCAAAGCCGTGTTACCACTTTCAACGCCGGCATGGGATTGTGCGGCGTCCACCTTTGCCCTGAAACGCAGCAGCAACAGGACGGTCTGGAGATGGCCAGCTCCGGCAGCAAGCATTAGGGGGGTCATACCCGTTTTTTTACCGGCACTACTGAGCGCATGGTTGACGTTGGCCCCGGACTTTATGCAAACTCTAAAGTCGAGTTTCAAGTTGATTCGAGGCGGCAAATGAGGGA
>JAKROC010000365.1 GCA_024509075.1 Endozoicomonas sp. | reverse complement strand
GTTGGGCCGCGGCCAAATTGGGGTGGTTTGAAGTACCAAGTGCCCCGGAGAAACCCCAAATCAGCTGCTGAATGGTCCCCGCCATTCATAGAAAGATCCCCGTTATACCAACTGAAAAACCTATCCTTTTGCTTTGACTTCTCAATTTCGGCCAGCAACTCCCCGTCGTCCTCAGGAATCTTCCAGTAACCACCACGCCCATACTGAACACCCTGGTTAGACATAACCGGCTGACTGACTGGCCGCAAAGATTCAGGCTGGCCAGCCCGTTCAGACAACTGGGGCTGATCCGCCTCCATTTCATCCCAGTAAAGATGATTCAAAGAATCAACCGCTTCCTGGATCAACGGCTCCCCATAAATTTTCCCCGTTACCGTGAAATAACGATTTGCGTCGTACATCTCCAAATCATCAACAAACTCACCCGCCTCATTTTTTTGCAAACAGGCCCGGGGTTTTTTGCACTTTTTACCCGGCTTTCGCCCTTTAATAATTAAATGAAACCCAGTTCCGCTGGGGCTGATCTCCGTATAAGTAGCAAATCGTTGAATAATATTTTCTGCCCAACTATCAGGCTGGCCATCCACCGCGCAGTGATCCAGGTCAATACCAACAAACGGATCACTCTTATGAAAAACAAACCCAATACCCGAGAACTGATCACTGTTATAAGCCGCAACCGCCTGATCAAAACTCCCCCAGGTAGAAAACTCCTTATCCGTCGTTCCGGTCCGCTTTCCGGACAAGGGAGAGTAAGGAACTTTAAGCGGCTTATCCCGCTTCAAATCCTTCTCATACCGCCAGACCACCCACTGGTTATACCCCTTCAACTCATCCGGTATATCCGGCAGCGAAACCTTACCCACCACAGGTAAATTTCCATTCATACAGCAGTCTCCAGTTCAGAGACAGCCAAAGACTGCTGATAAATATCGTTATAATCCAGCTCAATGCCATGCTCAGCAAACAGCAAAATCAACGCCCGGGCATTCAGCCGATGAGGAAACCCCCGGCCATGCGCCCAGGCATAAATCGCAGTACGATCTGTCGCCAGCCGGTCACAAATCACCCGTGTCGGGATCGTTCTCTTTAATAAATGATCTTGTAATACAGTAATTGCCTTTATCATTAGTTATAATCCGAAGAAATAAGAACATCATGCAAAGAATTTAAGAGGATATAGTTTCATGGCTTACAAAGAGATTAGAGGACAACGAACCATGCAGACCACCCAGCCGGAACTAAAAGAACTGGAACAGGCAGACCAACTACCCGGTGACCGAATACTGGCCTATCGAAAGGCGGCTAAACTGAGCCAGAGAGCCCTGGCAGAAAAATGCGATCCACCCATGGACTTTACCGCTATAGGCCGCATTGAACACAACAAAGGGTACACCAGCAGCACCCTTAACCGGCTTGCCAATGCACTGAACTGTGATGTTGCAGACTTCTTTATCCCAAATGAGCTGATATTGTGGCGTCACCTGAACGACGCCGATAAACAACACATTGCTGATACTATCCGCCGGTTCTGGCAATCCAGCCAACAGGACAATCAACAAACCGGTTAACCGCTCACTTTTACAAAAAATCAAGCAGAAATCCATTATGCCACCCCTCCAAAAGCGCCTAACCGGCGCTTTAATTTTAGCTGCAAAAATAAAATTTGATGTTTTTATATCATCATTTACGATGATACTATATCATCATAAACAGACACTCAAGAGCAAATAGCGGTAGATGTAATCAGCATCCAACGAATTGAACCAGAGCATTGCATAGA
>JAKROC010000364.1 GCA_024509075.1 Endozoicomonas sp. | reverse complement strand
TTACTACTATTCTCAGTGTGTTTGCGGTGAACTGGTACTTTCATTAAATCTTAAACTGAGGGTAAACCGGGTTCAGGTCATTCATTATGCACATTGTACTTTGTACAGTTCGATACCAGAATATCACTAATGCTGAGGGCTGATTTTCAAACTCACTCCCAGGGCCTGAAGGATTTTGAACACTGTTTCAAACCTTGGTTTCGCACCTGGCGCCAGGGCTTTGTATAAACTTTCCCGACCGAGGCCTGAGTCATTGGCTATCTTCTGCATCCCTGTTGCCTTGGCGATATCACCAATAGCCGATAAGAGCAAAGCCTGGTCACCTGTTTCGATGACAGCATTCAGGTACTCTGCAATCGTTTCACTGTCGTCAAGATACTCTGATGCATCAAAGGTCTTCAGCTTCCTGCTCATGTCATGCCTCCAGATTTTTTAAAATGGCTTTTGCTTTTTCAATGTCTCTGGACTGGCTGGCGTGTTTGTCAAAATAGTCGACACCACCATTGAGTAATACGATGATGACATCCTCTTGCCTGGCAAAGTAGATCCTACAGCCTGCACCTTAGTGCACCCGAAGCTCTGACACTTTGCCTCCAACTGATTTCCAGTCCCCGATGTGCCCCTGCTCCAGCAATTTAAGAGAGGCCAGGATTCGAGCCTTGCCCGGCTTGTCTTTAAGTTTGTGCAGCCACTTCTCGAAGTGGTCAGTGGTCTTGAGCAAGTACATTAAGGAATTATGTATCCATTTGGATACATATTCAAGTTCACAAAAACCGGAAAACCGGGGTCATTAGGACTTTCATCGGAAACCAGGGTCTTTCATCGTCCATACAACCTGATGGGCAAGGTCATCACTGATGCCAATTGATTTTAGTTGGTTAGATCGTATGCCAGCGCGGTGGCAGCGATTTGTTTATCTATTGAATTTTCATGGTGAGGTACTCTGAGTGCCCCCCATATATTGGCTTCGGTGTTGCCAAAATCGAGAATTCGTTCTCTGTAATCCCTGATAATGTCATTCAGCCAACACTCTAACTGACTAGCCTGTGAAACATCATTTCGGTAACGAATTCGTTCAACGCCCCTGCGCAACTCGCCAATAGTGATAACACTCAGATAAAGCTGGAGTTCCTGTTGGTCTGCTGACTGAAAGAATGCCTGTACTCCGGGATTTGCTTTCTTTTTTTTGCGTATTTCACTGATGACGTTAGTATCAATTAAATACATCACGGTCACTGTCATTATCAATGCGTTCGAAATCTGCATCGGTGCCAACATCCGGGATGTTTTGTAGCGCCTCAGTGAAGCTTTTTTTCCTGGGGCGTAGCAATGCGGACTCTAAAATCTGACGATGTTCGGCTTCAGCGCTTCGACCATGCTTGCCAGCTTGAGCTTTGAGTGCATCTACTATTTTATCATCAATGTTTCGCACAATAAGGTTTGCCATATTTATCTCCTCAATTCTACTTATCCAAAATGATAGCATTGATATCAATATTGGCAAATTCCTCTTTCCGAATAGAAAACCGGGGTCAGGAAGGAAACCGGGGTCAGGTCTTTCTTTGTGCACAGCTTTTGTCGTATAAAAAATGGAAAGAAGCCATTTTTACAATGCCTTCCTTATAAACGTCAGTGCATATGCACAAAGAAAGACCTGACCCATACTTGCTGCTTTTATCTGTACCGCTTGCAGGTTGGGGTGGTCTGCCAGGATCTCATCAGTGCTCATCCCCTCAGCCAGCATTTCAAGAATATCGATAACCGTTATTCTTGTACCCTTGATAC
>JAKROC010000363.1 GCA_024509075.1 Endozoicomonas sp. | reverse complement strand
ATGTTATCCGCCTGATGGGGGACAAAGTCAGTGCCATTGCTGCCATGCAGCACGCGAAAATGCCGATTTTGCCGAACAAGTGGAACGCAGTGGCTTTACCTTTATTGGCCCTTCTGCGGATGTTATCCGCCTGATGGGGGACAAAGTCAGTGCCATTGCTGCCATGCAGCACGCGGGGGTGCCAACCGTACCAGGCTCCAACGGGGCGCTGACCAGCGACCATAGCCGGACTCTCGCCATTGCCCGTAAAATTGGCTACCCGGTCATCATCAAGGCCGCTGGCGGAGGTGGTGGTCGGGGCATGCGCGTGGTGCACAACGAGGAAGACCTGATCAGCAGTGTCGCCCTGACCCGCTCAGAAGCCAACGCCGCCTTCAACAACGACGCGGTATATCTGGAAAAGTTTCTACAGAACCCGCGACATGTCGAGTTTCAAGTGCTGGCTGACGGCCAGGGCAATGCCATTCACCTTGGCGACCGCGACTGCTCATTGCAACGCCGCCACCAGAAGGTTATTGAAGAGGCGCCGGCACCCGGCATTCCGGAGCACAAGCGTCAGGAAGTGGCCAATGCCTGCACCCGCGCCTGTATCGACCTGAACTATAAAGGTGCCGGAACCTTTGAGTTTCTCTACGAAAATGGCGAGTTCTACTTCATTGAGATGAACACTCGAGTTCAGGTTGAACACCCGGTCACCGAGCTGATCAGCGGCATTGATATCGTCAAAGAGCAACTGAGAATTGCCAGCGGTATGGCGCTGAGCGTTACCCAGAATGATATTGAACTCAAGGGCCATGCTTTTGAGTGTCGCATCAATGCTGAGGACGCCAGAACCTTCATGCCTTCCCCCGGCAAGATAGTACAATTCCACGCGCCAGGTGGTAACGGTGTCCGCGTTGACAGCCATCTATACAACGGTTACACCGTGCCTCCTTATTACGATTCGCTGATTGCCAAAATCATCACTTACGGACCAGATCGTGAAACGGCACTGCTGCGGATGAGAAATGCCCTTGACGAAACCATCATCGAGGGTGTGAAATCCAATATTCTTCTCCATCATGAGCTAGTCACCGACCCTCACTTCATGGCCGGTGGAGTAAGCATCCATTACCTTGAGAAGAAGCTGGCTCGGTAAGCCGTTGCAAGCCTGCCTGAAAGCCATTGCCCAAGAGCAATGGCACTCTCTTGCCAGACAATATTTATGAACCTTCACTACTCAGCTACAATACTCTCCCCGCAGAGTTCCCCCTCCTGAACAACAGGCCGGAATTCTTACCGCCTTTCACTCTGGATAAATACAATGCCCTGGATTCAAGTCAGACTGGATACGACTTCTGACCACGCAGAAATTCTCGAAAATCTGCTGTTAGAGATTCTTGCGAACAGTCACCACGTAGCGATAGACATTACCTCTTTTGCGCTTCCTTTTTTGGCAGGCGATAGTCATACAACAGCCTCTGTATATTTTTTGTTCTATTTTTCAGGTTTCGATTTGGGTTACAACTTACGTTGTTAAATAATACTAAATGATACCGAATTGTTATAAAAGGGGTGTACAAGGACAATAAATATCAATAACTTACGATCTAAACAACATCTGATTAATGTTATGTGGTATGAATTTCAAAGTGGTAGTTTTGATAATGAAATCAATGACTTATAATGATTGAAAAAATTTTGGGTTACAATTTGATTGTAACCTGAGCCTCAAAAACGGTACCAAATCGTACCTTCACTCCTTATTACGATTCGCTGATTGCCAAAATCATCACTTACGGACCAGATCGTGA
>JAKROC010000362.1 GCA_024509075.1 Endozoicomonas sp. | reverse complement strand
GCCTCATGTCCCTGATACTCGGCATGAATATGTGGTGGGTTTATAGGTAGGCTGATTTCCGTGCATAAGGAAAGACCTGCCCCCGGTTTCGCAGATTTAAAGGCCAAAAATTCAACCCTCAACCAACCCCATATTCGCCAAAATATCGGCTGACAAAAGGTAAATACTGAGATAGTCATACTTGTGAATATGTGGAGAACGGTTAGGTTGCCAGTATCGACCATGGGCAAGCCAGTTCCGGTAATCCAGGGCTTTTTGGAAGTGATCCAGGCGAGTCTTATGCTCTGGAAATGAGGCTTTCCATTCCGCCAGAATATCATCGGGCAAAGATACCCGCTTAGCCTTTAGCTGGTGGATCTCCCGGAAGTTTCTGGACAGTGAATCCTTGTGTTTTTTCTGGCAGCGAACCAGGTAATCAATTCTAAATCTGGCTTCCAGGGCGGCTAATAACTCAAGAGAGCACATGCGGTCAAGAATGGCCTTTTTCTCTTTCAACTCCGCCTGTAACAACCCCGTCGAATACCCAAAGAACCGGTCTGCCGGGCAGGCCTTCAGGTAAAGGTATTCAAGGGCAAATTCACTGTCCTTATAGAAAGCTTCAATCTCATTAATGGAGGAATGATCAAAAGAGAAAGCAACCTTGGCATGGGGCTTTTTGCCACGAGACTTTTTGCTACAAGACTCAGGCATTCACCACTTCCAACAGCGCATCAAAAAAGTTGTCTACATTGAAGTCTGCAAATGTAATCCTGCTCGCATCTTTAAGAACGACCTTCCAGGTCCAGTCAGGTTGATTCACCGGGTTTGAGTTGTTCACCGGAGGTGAACCAATGGTAACGCTGATATTTGATGGTCGGCTACTATTTCTGTCCGCCAGAATAAACTGAACCCGACCCCGGGCACCCTCCATATCGATACGGCCTTTGGTGGCAATCAGCATAGTGCCAATAGGTGTGATCTGCAGGTTTTGCTGAGCAAACTGGACCAGCATCTTTTTAGTTTGATAAGCCCCGATAGAGTCTTCAGTCAGCTGAACAGGTGCATACTGATAGTCCAGTGAGCCTTTATCTTTGTAAGGCTGAAACCATTCTTCAAGAGAATGGTAAAACTGATCAATAAATGCCAGCCACTCGTCTCGCTGCTGATCCCAATCAACTACCTCTGCTTCCTGGCTATTTTTTTCATGACTGGTCAAAAACTCCTCAAACGCCTTCCTGCTCATCTGACACTCCATCCGGCTAGAACTCAACAAGACGGGATTATAGCCTACGGCTGGTTCTGACACTCCCCGCCCCTATCGGGGCGAGGGTTCTTGATCGCTCAAGAAAGCTTCTGTTTCACAGTTCGTCGCCCGGAGAACAGCGGGGCCGCCTAGGCTTGGTTATCGCATAAAAGTTCCCATGGTGAGAACTTTTACGGTGACGAAGCAACGGGGGCGCCTAGCCCCAAGCTCTCTGGGTCTCACACGAACTCCGCAGGCGGGGGGCCGCCCCACTTAACATCCCGTCTGCCCGACGGTAGGTCTACAAGAGACCATCGGAAAATAGCAGCATATGAACAAACACTCAAGCGGATGGCCGCCCCGCGGAGCGCTCCGCGCGTTCCTGTCATAGGGTAGGGAACGAGCTCCTGTAAACAGGTTGCCGTTTCCCCCCCTCCGAACCGTGCGTGCAACTTTCACTGCACACGGCTCTCCATGCTGTTACGAGGACTATACCTGTTGTCTGGCAGCTTGCCAGCGTGCGTAAGCGCTTATTTGAGGACGTCTTCAAAAACCGGCCGTTGACTGCCACGCTCTA
>JAKROC010000361.1 GCA_024509075.1 Endozoicomonas sp. | reverse complement strand
GGTGGAGACACTGATGTCATTGATCTTATCCATACTCACTTGCCAGACATTGAGTCAAAAACAGCCGAGGGTCACACGCCACTAATGGTGGCAGCTTTGATTGGCAAATTACACGCAGTGAAATAGTTAGCCTATATTTAGTCCAAGATATATGTTTTTCATTACCGCCTTCACTAAATGATAAGGCTGCTAAATTGAAATGAAGGGCTCAAGCGGTAAGGGCGCACTTTTCTCAGTACTTGCATAACGCTTATATGTTTCAACGGCTACCTACACGAAAAACAGTTGTCGAGAAATCTAGTCTCTTAAAACTTTATTCCTAATCTATATAAGATGATTTCTTATCAAATTAAATAAAAATATGTCGCATATCTTGACTTGCAGTTTATATCAACCCTAAAGTTTTTACCCAAATCTAGGGAGAGACAAGTTCGTTTTGACCATCCGTGAATGTTTATAACTGATGTCTTTATATACAATTCTCCGCAACACCGAGATAATATTAATTCATTTATGGAAGAAAACACGTGAGAAAGCACTGATCTAAACTCTTTCCTCCAGACCACTGGACTAAAGAACAATCCTATCGCCTAATTAAGCTGTTTAAAGATGGCAGTATCTACTGCCATTGTGGACTTTTGCAAAATTACACATCCCGTGCAAACGTCGAGAGCTAGCCTCTCCACACTGAAAACTAGCCAAAGGCGTAGTATATAAATTCATTTTTTATATCTTTTCTTCGCCCTTTGCTTGACAATTTACGAATGACATAGGCGGTGCGTTCTAAAATATAGACAAACACCACAACAATGGTAGATGAGTGTGATATTTATTAAACATCCGTTTTCTAAGGATCAAATCGGCTCTATTAGGCTAAACAACCGAAAACAATTTTATAGCATTCATTGCATTCAAGCGGAATATTTAGGTAGCAACGATAACCTTTTGTGAAGTCGCTCTTAAAATTAGCGTGGTCTAGTAGGGAAACTTTGCCACAAAGCTCTTTGTCTTTCTTGACAAACTTTTGTGAAGACCTGAGTTGGGTTCGGTCAACATGACGCCAAACCAAGAAAACCAAAACAGAAGAGGGTCCTATCTCCTCGAATTTGTTTTCCTTTTTTCATCTAAGTCTGGTTGAATAATTGTAATTTTAAGATCAATTTGTAACATTCATGAGTGATAGAAAGTTACAAAGGAGAAAAGAAATAAAATAATGAGATGTCGACTTACCTATTATGGGCCGATCTGTTTTCATTGTAGGAGAGAGTGTCTTCTCTTTGAACGAACTCGTACTAACACTTTCAAAATGGCGGAAATAGAGGCAGATGATCAGTGAAGTTCAAAAAACACTATGCAAGGTGCACGGATTTGGCTGCCCAACATCGAAGGATTTTTTACGTCTTTGGGTAGGCTACTGGAAAGAGCAGAAGGGCAAAGGAACACTGCGTCCTACGACTCGGCTGAATTTTTTAGTCGCCGTTTACGGGAAAACGAAAGAACTCTTGTCAGTTTGACTCTAAGAATAGGAGAAGCCTTCCCAAATGAAGTCGAGGTGATCTCAGATCTAAACGAACTTGTTTTTCTTATGAACGAACTTTCAAGGGACTTTGACAGGACTCGGAACGTTCTACTTTTACTGTAACATCGTCCCTAAACGATCGTCTTTTAACTAACTTACACGCAGTGAAATGGTTTCTTGAGAAGAAGGCAAATGTAACCTGTATTTCTAACAGAAGATGGAATATGTTACATTGTGCCGCACAAGGTGGAGACACTGATGTCATTGATCTTATCCATACTCACTTGCCAGACATTGAGT
>JAKROC010000360.1 GCA_024509075.1 Endozoicomonas sp. | reverse complement strand
ACTGCCCGCCGGCCTTGGCAACGATTTGCAGAAAGACTTCGGGAATTTCATCGACCGCTCGGGCTACAACATCTACGTTATGGGCGAATCCGGCACAGGTCGCATGTCCTACCTGCGAAAGTACCTTGAAACAGAAGCCAAACGCCAGAGCTCTTCTGACGACTGGGCCTACATTAATAACTTTGACAACCCCCGGGAACCAAAAGCCCTGCGACTGCCCGCCGGCCTTGGCAACGATTTGCAGAAAGACTTCGGGAATTTCATCGACAAGCTATTGATGACTTTTCCTGCTGCTCTTGAAAACCCCACCTACCAGCAAAAAAAGAGCGCCATTGAGCGCAGCTTCAACAAACGATACGACCAGGCCATCGACCAGATCGAACAAGAAGCCCTGAAAAAAGACATTGCTCTTTACCGTGACACTGGCTCACTGAGTTTCACGCCTATGTCCAACGGCAAGGCTATGGATGAAACCGAGTTTGCCCAGCTGCCGGACAAAAAACGTGAAAAGTTTAATAACGACATCAGTGAACTGGAAACCAGTCTGAACGAGTCGCTGGTTGAACTGCCACAGTGGAAACGTGAGTCCAACGAAAAACTGCAAGCCCTTAATCAGCAAACGATTGATCAGGCTTTGGCACCGCTGTTAAAGCCCATGCTGAAAAAATACAGTAAGGAAGTAAACGTTCTCAAGTACATGGAGGCGGTGAAACACCACCTGCACCGGACCGTCATCGAGTACCTGGCCGACGAGCGAGCCCTGGAATCGAAAGAAGATGCCAGCAAACGCTCTGCCCTGGAGGAACTTTACGCCCCCAATTTGGTTGTGGCCCATAAGCACGATGCTGCCGCACCGGTTATCTATGAGTCCCACCCTAACTACAAAAACCTGTTTGGCCGGATCGAATACACCAGTGAGATGGGCGCCCTGGTGACCAACTTCCGTCAGATTTGCCCCGGCTCCCTGCACCACGCCAATGGTGGCTACCTGTTGCTCGAAGCCAATAAGCTGCTGGAAGAGCCGTTTGTCTGGGAGGCTCTGAAACGGGCGCTGAAAGAACGGCAACTGAAAATCGAGTCGCCCTACTCCGAAATGGGTCTGATGAACACTATCACACTGACCCCGGAGACCATCCCTTTGCACGTCAAGGTGATTCTGGTTGGCTCGCGAGAGATTTACTACATCCTACAACAGCTTGACCCGGACTTTCATGAGATGTTCCGGGTACTGGTGGACTTTGACGATCAGCTACCGCGCACCCCTGAGACTGTACAGGCCTTTGCCCAACTGTTGAAAAACCGCGCCGACAATGAAAAATACCCATCACTATCCGCCTCAGCAGTGGCACGCATGGTTGAACAAAGCTCACGCATGACTGAAAACCAGACGCAGTTATCAGCCAAAATCGGTGAACTGTTTGACCTGCTGGCCGAAGCTGACTTTATCCGCAGCACCAGCAATGGCCGCAAAATCAACCA
Source organism: Endozoicomonas sp. (assembly GCA_024509075.1). Taxonomy (GTDB): domain Bacteria; phylum Pseudomonadota; class Gammaproteobacteria; order Pseudomonadales; family Endozoicomonadaceae; genus Endozoicomonas. Next base: position 342 of record JAKROC010000360.1, on the reverse strand, counting down.
CGGGCATATTGACCGGGCTCTCGATGCCAAGGCCGAGCGTACTGGCCGGGTGAGCAAACAGATTCTCCATGAAATGCTAGAGGGGAGCATTCTGATTGACACAGACGGTGAACAGATCGGCAAGATCAACGGCTTGACGGTGCTCTCCGTGGGTGACGCTTGTTTTGGTTCACCGGCACGGATCACGGCGGCGGTTTACCCGGGCAGTCAGGGGATTGTTGATATTGAGCGGGAAGTCGCACTGGGTCAAGCCATTCACTCCAAAGGGGTGATGATCCTGACGGGCTACCTGGGCAGCCGTTATGCCCAGAAGTTTCCGCTGGCGATCTCCGCCAGCCTGGC
>JAKROC010000036.1 GCA_024509075.1 Endozoicomonas sp. | reverse complement strand
TGGCCGGGGCCCGGCAAACACCACGTAGCCTAGCTGCTGCTCGGTGCGCAGAGTACAACCTCCTTTTTACGGGCTGCACGGTGGGGAATGCCAAAAGAGCGCACTACCAGTTTGCCCTGGTTTTTCTGCAACCCGGCCAGTGCCGCACGCATATCCGCAGGGGTCAGCGTTTCTATCTCCCTGGCAATCTTCCTGCGATTATCAAAGTCCAGCTCACCGCTGGCAATGCCTTGCCAGAAGCGGCCTGTGCGTTCGTCCATATTGTCGTCTTTTTTCAGCAGGTCGCCGATCAAGCCCTGACGATAAGTTTCCAACTCCTGGTCGGTCAAATTGGCCAGCACCTTCTGCTGGTCAGTCAAAAACTGATCGATGCGTTTCTCCAGACCCACCGGGTCGAGCTTGGGCGATTGCACCACAAAGACAATGCCCGGACGCCGCTCAAATGGCCGGGGCCCGGCAAACACCACGTAGCCTAGCTGCTGCTCGGTGCGCAGAGTATTAAAGAACGGGTTGCCCAGCAGACGACCAAGCAGCGCATACTGAGCCCGAGACCGATTATCAGTATCAGGGATCTGGTAATAGCTGACCACCATGGTATCGTCGTGTTCGATGGCCATATCAACTACCCGGTTACTATCACCCAACAAATGGAAAGGCGTGTTATAGCGGCCATGACGATTGCCCTCGGTCAGCAACATGGACTCTACCTGAGCTGCCAATGCCAGTACCTCTTGTCGGCTGTGATTGCCGTAAACCAGCATTTCCACATGAATCCGGCTGTAGAAAAGGCGGGCAAAATCAAGCAGTTGTTGATAAGTAACACTTTCAGCTGCCTTCAACAGCACATCATCAGCAGGGTATGAGGGATAACTCAGCTGGTACAGGGCATCCATACCCAGATGGTACGGCGCATTGAACTTCTTGTTGCTCAGGCTGCGGATAAACAGGGCCTTCTCTTGCTCAAAGGCATTTTCCCTTGGGCTGAAACCTTTGATGGCTTTGAGGATATCGCCCAACAGCACCGCCTGTTTGTCCTGGTAGCCAGACAGACCGATGAGTAGCCCGCGCCGGCCAGCCGAGATACTGTAATCCAGACCCGCCTCTCTGGCCGGATAACCATACTCGTTCAGGCTTCTGGACAGCAACGCTCGATACATCTGCATCAAGGCACTGTTTTGTGGTGTGGCGGAGGCGGTTGATGTGGAGATCATCACCCGCACATTGCCACGAGGCATATTGAAACTGGTATCCGTCAGGCTCCAAACTCGCAGTCCCGGCTCATCGAGGATCACCGAAGGCTTGTCGTCACCATCGCTGGGCTTGAGGTCAAGCTGCCGGGCAATAAATGGGTTGCGTTTGGGAATCGCCAAAGCCGGCTGAGCCTGGGGACTCTTTAACCGCTCAACCAGTTTATCAGACAGTGATCGTACGCTATATCTGGTGCCAAAAAATGGCTCCACCCGGTCTGTGGACTGATTACCGGCAATCACCACCTGACGCAAGTTACTGACCGTCATCAGATCCAGATACTTCCTGATCAGCTGGGGATCGTAAGATTCGTACAGGTAGTTGGCTTTTAACAAGTGTTCTGGCGGCAAATAGTGCATACGCGACGCCAGGCCAGACACGGTCTGCTGTGGACTGCGATCCTCCTGATAACGAAACGCCAGGTCGGTTATCTGTTTGCTCTCCCGGTACAGCCACGCTTGCAACCCCTCTTTGCGAATCAAGTTCAGGTAGTCGAAAACAATGGCAGTGATTTCATCCACCTGGTTCAGCCCTCTCGGGGTCAGATCCATACGGATGGTAAATTCGCTGTACTCATTGGGCAGGTCGCTACCGTAAGCTGCCAGCGAATCAATCAGCCCTCGTTCTTTCAGCAAACTATACAGACTGCCCTTGCCTTCAAAACCGATAATCCTTGCCAGATAGCCAAGGGGTTTTTGGGTGTAATGGGGCTGAATGCTGGGCATGGGGAAATTCAACGACAGAACCCGGGTATCCTTCAGCGGTTCAATGTTGATCCGTACCTGCAACTGTTCTGGTGTGTACGGCGCTTTACCAATGGTCAAATCAGGCTCAGTCCCGGCCGGCACTGCCCCAAATGAGCTATTGACCCATTGCTCCAGTGTGTTCAGCGGCTCTTTACCGTAGACGACCAGTCCCATGTTGGGCGCCACATAGTATTTGTCGTAGAACTGCTTAAGAGACTGCCACAGCTTGCCATCATCGTTGTTCAGGGTGTCAAGGCTGCCTATGTTAAAACGGCTTTTCGGGTGTGCAGGGTTGGAGGTAGCATTAAGCGCCATGAACTGCCGCCAGTTATCCTCTCGAGCGTGCAGGCGATACTCAGAATCCACGGCGTTTTTCTCACGCTCCACATAACTGGGATCCAGTTTCGGAGCGATAAAAAACTGTGCCAGACGGTCAAGCGCTGGCTGTAACTGATTACTGTTGATATCGAAATAATAATTGGTGCGCACATCGGCGGTATAGGCATTGGTACTGCCACCATTGGCGCGGATAAATTCCGAATAGCTGTCCACGTCCGGGTATTTTTCCGTACCCATAAACAGCATGTGTTCAAGGAAATGTGCCAGCCCGAGTCGGTCATCAGGGTCCTGATAGCTGCCCACATTAACATCCACAGCAGCGGCGGCCTTGTCCGTATCCGGGTCCGAGACTAGTAGCACCTTCAGACCATTTTTCAGCGTAATATAGCGATAGTCACGGTCGTCAGCAGGGCTTTTGATCACTTGTTCAGGAGTCAAAATAGCTTCTCTCTCCGTTGTCGTCGCACAACCTGCAAGGGAAACCACAGTCAAAACTCCGATAACCATGGCGACAATTTTCTTCATGTTTTCAGTTCTCATGACTTCAGCTTCAGGGATATGAAGTAAAAGTTATCCGTTGTCAGCACAACAGTTCTCACAGCTTCAACATCATACCATCCGTGACCAGCCCGTGAGTTGTCTGTACCAACAAATATCCTGTTACAGTGATGGTATTGATGGCATGAAGAACACAGCCTGAACAGTAACTTTAACTTGCTTTACTCTATAAACTGGTCATCTAACCAATATTAGGAATAATCGGCAGCTTCTTTGTACTTTGTTGTTTTGCCATCATGAAATTTCCCGGCCGCCGCAAGATCAAACATTATTTCCCGGTCAATACCCACAACCGGTTTCGATATAGAAAATACCAATGGCGCTGGTGATGGGGCCCTGGCCGCCGTGATTCACTACATCGCAGCCAACCAATACCATCGCCAGGCACTGCCAACATCAGGTAAGCACAATCTGCCCTGGATCACCTGTTCATCGTTTGCCCAGGTATGCAAGTATGCCAACCGCGTCAGCTTTGAGGTGCCGGCACAAAACTCGCCGCGCCTGTCCAGAGCACTGCCGGAACGGGAGATGAGTCTGGAAGATAGCTACTGGGCAAAATGAGCAGATTTTGCTCCCACTGGCAGCAGAGCAGCTGCGCCTGCAACTGCTATAGTTGGTTGGTTTGCAGCTGCCAGGAATGCCCCAATGAAGGACTCCGTCGTCTTTTATGGTGCCAGCGTAACCAGTCGTTCCAAGAGTCAGGCCCGGGAGATTGTTGACCGCGCCATTCATATTTGCGGGCTGCTCAGAAACCACGGTTTTCAATGCCATGCTGATGTGGTGCTGGATGACAAGCTACATAGCCATTCATCCACCTCCATCAGCAGCATCCCGGAGAGGTTTCTCAGGCTCAGCACGCAGGAACAGGTACAGAAACTGCATGCTTTTCGCGTCTCACCCAGTCAGGAGCTACACAAAGAAATCGCCTGTTATTACTGGGGGCTGGACAGCCTGCGCAATGCCCGATTCTGCCTGTGGGATCTCACCTACCCATCCACCGGCGCTGGCTTTGAACTGGCCACTGCGCTGACCCTGGGCAAAAAGTGTTTCTGTTTCTCACAAAACACCCGTGTGTCCTCTACCGTGTGCGGCTACCCCCTGAACTCGCTGACTCTGGCCCGCTACGGTGATGAGTTCGAAACCAAGCTGTTTGAATTTATCCAGAACTGCGGCAGCAAGTCCACCAGCTAAACATCATCATGCTGTCAACAACCGCCTGAGACGGTTAGAATACCGTGTCATGTCAACAGTGCAGCGCCATCATGGATATCAGCCACCTGAGAGAAGAATACACACAGGCCGGGCTCAGCCGGGAGAATCTGCTCAGCAACCCGTTCAAACAATTTGAATTATGGTTTCGTCAGGCACAGCAGGCGCAATTGGCCGAACCCAACGCCATGAGTCTGGCCACGGTTTCTGCTGCTGGCGTTCCGGCATTGCGCACTGTCCTGCTTAAGTATTTTGACGACAATGGATTTGTTTTTTTCAGCAACTATACAAGCAATAAAGCCCGCGATATTAACGACAACCCGCAAGTAGCCCTGATGTTCCCCTGGGTCGCCCTGGAACGCCAGGTAGTGGTCCAGGGTCAGGCAGAGAAGATTTCCACGGCTGAATCACTGCGCTATTTTACCAGCCGTCCTGCCGGTAGCCAGCTTGGTGCGTGGGTATCACACCAGAGTTCAGTGATTTCCGGGCGCAAAGTGCTGGAGATGAAACTGACCGAGATGAAGCAAAAATTCCACGACGGCAAAATACCCCTGCCCGATTTCTGGGGTGGCTACCGGGTCGTCCCGCAGAAAATCGAGTTTTGGCAAGGGCGCCCAAGCCGCCTGCACGACCGTTTTCTCTTCACCCGCGATGCCAATCTATGGCGCATCGACCGACTTTCCCCATGAGAGGCACTCTATGAGCAAGGAGACTGCTGCCCGCATAGCTGTGCGCGATACGCTGATCGCACTGGTGGAGCAGAACCGCCTGTTTCGTGAGGCGGTACAGGCTGACCAGCAACTTCCCATCTGGATTATGTCAATCGATGATAAAAACGACAATCATCGCTTATTAGCAGCCCAAACCGCAACCCGTCTCACCTATGTGGAAGCACAGAATAAACAGGAAACAGCCCGGCTCACCGGTTTGGTGGGCGTATCACCGCTTACCATGCAACTGGGCGCAAAGCTGAACCACGCCCGTGAACAGTTCAAGAACACCATGGCCGATTTCCGTCAACTGTTTGGGGATGACATTGAGGCAATTGAGCAGGCATCAGAAGACCTGCGCGATGGACTGCTAGGCGGCTTACAGGTGAAGCATCTGCACTTTGTCCAGTGCTATCGCCAGTTAAAACTGTTTGCCCAGGCACCCCAGCGTGTTGGCTTTAGCTGGGCAGCCTGTCACAGCGGCACTGTGCGTTTGACTGCGTCCGAAGCGATCAGTCATTTTCGCAAAAAGTACCTTGCCTCTGTCGCCATTAATGACGACATCGTCCTGTTAGAACAGATGCCTGCGGATGAGGTTGTGGTGATTCGTCGGGTATTGGCGCCACACCTGCGCGCCAACATTACCTGGCCCAAGGAAATCAAGGTGCTCAGACAGGCAGACCCAGAAGCGAAAAAACAGTACCCGGCGCCCGGCTCACCGGTTTGGTGGGCGTATCACCGCTTACCATGCAACTGGGCGCAAAGCTGAACCACGCCCGTGAACAGTTCAAGAACACCATGGCCGATTTCCGTCAACTGTTTGGGGATGACATTGAGGCAATTGAGCAGGCATCAGAAGACCTGCGCGATGGACTGCTAGGCGGCTTACAGGTGAAGCATCTGCACTTTGTCCAGTGCTATCGCCAGTTAAAACTGTTTGCCCAGGCACCCCAGCGTGTTGGCTTTAGCTGGGCAGCCTGTCACAGCGGCACTGTGCGTTTGACTGCGTCCGAAGCGATCAGTCATTTTCGCAAAAAGTACCTTGCCTCTGTCGCCATTAATGACGACATCGTCCTGTTAGAACAGATGCCTGCGGATGAGGTTGTGGTGATTCGTCGGGTATTGGCGCCACACCTGCGCGCCAACATTACCTGGCCCAAGGAAATCAAGGTGCTCAGACAGGCAGACCCAGAAGCGAAAAAACAGTACCCGGCCCAGATTAACTCGCCCCTGCCTCTGTTTATTCAACTAAAACCGGGGGAGCCGCTGCCGGAGTTTAACCGAATACGGCCTTTTGATCCCCACGCCAGGCAGGAGCGACTGCAACGCAGCGACGCACGGCTGGTGAAGATCAGCGACAACCCGCACTCAAGGATTTATCGTTACGCCTGAGTATCCATGGTCTTAAGATAGGCTTCCAGGTCAGTGCAGCCGCCGACGTAGTGTTTGCCATGCAAAATCTGCGGCACTGTTTGTACGGGCCTGCCAAGGGTTTTGGACAAGTCCGCTTTGCTGATACCCACGGCTGGCATATCCACATATTCAAAAGCCAATCCCCTGGCCTCCAGCAGTTGTTGGGCACGGACACAATAGCTACAGTCCGGGCGACCAAAAACGGTGAAACTATCCATCACTTATTCTCCTGCAGTCTGGATGACATGACAATGGGCCCCGACCAGCTCCCGAAGCATCTGTCGGGCCCGCTTCTCACCAGATATACGACAATTTTTAATCACCTGCGCCCAGCCATGTCCCTGCAATACACGCTGTACCAGCAGTTGGGCACCAGGTGCAGGAATGGGCGCAGCAGCCAGAATGCACCAAACGGCCTTTTTCACCACATGGATACAATTTTCATACTGACGCCGACCTTGAGTAAATGACCACAGTTCGTGCCAATCGTCCAGTATAAACAGTGAGCAGGCAGTAATCTCCGGGCGCAACATAGGCAGCAGCAGGACGACCAGACTAGCGTCCAGTAACTTCAGTTCGTCCAACAGCAACCACGGGAGCTGCGCTACAAATCGCTGGCGCGCCGTATTGACCAATGGGGCCAATGTTAATGGCTTCAGCATCATCAGCCCATGAGTTGCGCTGGCAGCATCGCGGGACAGACCGACCCGGACTGGCGCAAACAATGCCTTACCCCAGAAATGCACCAGATCATCGGTAGCCCCAAAAACTGTGCCAAGATAATCCACCCCCTGATCGATAGCCTCTTGTTCCAGAAATTGCACCATGCGCCGACCAATACCCATACGTTGACAGCCGGGGTGGACAGCAATTCGAACCACCCTGAACCCGACCGGCAATATGGCTTCCGCCAGCCCCAGATGGTTGCTTAACGACTGCGGTATGATATGCCCGCGAACCCGGCGTAGACCATAGCAAATATCTTCCGTCAGAGCCGGCTCAATCCCACCCTCACGGGCCACCAGCAGCACAGCGATCAATCGATTGTCCGGGACAAAGCCACCGTAGATCAGCATATTGCCACCATCGAGCAGGTGACGCAGATCCCACGGGCGGGTCTGATAATGAGCCAGCACCAGCAACCCGAAAAACTGATTCAACAGCAGCTCACTGGTCAATAACTCAGCAGGGGTAATGGCCCGAAAGGTACACGACGAAAAATTAATATTTTCAGTTGCATCAAGTTGACACGGAGCGGCGTTTAGCAGCAGCGCCTGAGAGACAAAAGCTTCCAGCGGGTCATTGGCACGCCAGCGCACCGGTTCAATCATGTTCAGGGCCTGCCACTGGGGTGTGCGTTTATTGAGCGTGGCACGAAAGCGCACAGCAAACCCCCGGCCAGTGCCTTCATAGCCATGAATGGTGCTGGCGAATACAACACGACTGTAATTTTCCAGCATACGCTCCAGCACGGGCGCGGCGATGGCGGCCGCTTCATCAATCAACAGCAACTGGGTAGCCGGCAGGGTGTGAACCAGCTCGTCGGGAGCAAAAAACTCCAGCCGTTTGAGCAACACCTGATGCCGATCATCCAGAATCTGCCTGGCGTGCTTAAACACTATGTCAGTGCTCTTTTTTGCTGGCGCAGTAATGGCAATATGCTCAACGCCGGCGAGCAGCAGTTGTGCAGCAGCAATGCCGAGTGCGGCGCTTTTGCCCCGGCCACGGTCGGCGGTCAGCACCAGCGGACGGCGGCGGTGGCCACGTAACACGCGGTGAATTTTTTCCACCGCCAGTTGCTGGCAAGCGGTGATGCAAGGAGGTTCAATGTACCCCTGCATCGGCCTTGACAGGGCATCATTGGCTTGCAGACGCAGTGGTTCGTTTTGACTGAGCAGACTTAGCTGATCGCAGTTCCTGATCAGCCGCACCAAGCGTTGCAGGTAGTGGCCAGTGACATCAGCCAGTGTTTGTGGATAGACGATCATGCGCTGGTATTGTGGGTCGGGATATTGCGGCCACTGATCCAGCGCTGGCGTCAGCAGCATCATTATCCCACCGGCGCGCAATGTTCCTGAAATAGCGCCAAAGGCATCGACATCAAAGCCAGCCCAGGCATCAAATATAATATTGTCGTGCTCGCGGCCAAGCTGACCCAGACAGCCGGTGGCAGAAATAACATCCACATCGGGCCAACCAGCAGAAGGCTCTGACACTACCAGAACCTCCTTGGTGACACCAATCATTGCAACCGCTTGCTGCCTGCACCAGCTGATCTCCCCGGCACAGACAAGCAAGCGACGACAGCCCGATTGTATTGCGGCCGTTTTCAGTGATTGAATTACCTTGACAACGTCGTCTTGAATGGTCAAGAAGCGTTATCCTCGGCACTCTCGCTACTGACAACATAGGCCTTGTTAATAATCACCGGATCCAGCGGGACATTAGCGTGTGTACCACTGCTGCCGGTTCTTGTCTTGGCGATAGTATCGACCACATCCATCCCTTCAACCACCTGGCCAAACACGGTGTAGCCCGGCCTGCCCTGATCACCATTGAGGAAATTATTGTCGCGCAGGTTAATAAAGAACTGGGATGTGGCACTATTGATCAACGGTGTGCGAGCCATGGCAATACTACCGCGCTGATTGGCGAGTCGATCATCCAGATCGGATTCATTTTTGATCGGATCGTGGGTTGGCTTCTGGTTCATGTCCGAAGTGAAGCCGCCTCCCTGAATCATGAAATCATCAATCACCCGGTGAAACACCAGACCATCGTAAAAGCCTTCTTTCACGTACTGCAGGAAGTTTTCTACGGTGATCGGAGCGGAATCTGGAGTCAACTGGATAACAATGTTCCCTTTGTTCGTTTCCAGGATCACAGACCCTGCCTCTCTGTCATCCCCAGCCAAAGTCAACGTCGTCATCACCAGCGCGACACTTCCCAGCAACCAATTACGCAATTGTTTCATTACGTCCTCCAACACACAAAAATAAAGTGACTAATGCTAAAGCAGCAAAATGAACAGGGAATAGTCAAAACCCGAAAAATTACCATTTTCTGGCCGGTCAAATAGTAAATCGACAAATCAAAACTGTCAGAGCTTGCAAACACCGATTGTTTGGGTAATATACGCTGCACCTGAAGGGACAGAACATTATAAACCTGTACCTTCTTGTGTGTCGGAGCGTAGCGCAGCCTGGTAGCGCACCACAATGGGGTTGTGGGGGTCGGAGGTTCAAATCCTCTCGCTCCGACCAAGTGTCACTTACAGCATTTCCTCTGTGATGGCCGGTCGGCTATTGCTTGTCTGAAGCACTGCGCTGATTTCTGTTTTTCTACACAAATAATAATTATTTCTCCAGGTCATTTCCTGAAACGCATCCACTTTCTTCAAGCCACTTTCTTCAAGCCGGACGTGCCCTCGCGCGTGTATATCAGTCCAGTACGCTGGTTAAAGAAAGCATGTGAACTTTCTGACTATGTCGCGGTCGATAGGATGTACGGCTCAATAAATAATATTGACCACGCTTTTTATTCTGTCCGGCACTTTAACCATGAATAATATAAACAACGCCAATATCACCAACCCAGTCTATTTTGCTTGCGCCACGTGCTTTGATGAAACGATTACCATACCAGTCGGGAATGTGGTGATTACCGCCTGTTGCAAAGCATTGATTCATGATCACTGCTGGAGGCCCTGGGCAGATCAACGAGCCTCCCGTGAACGCCCCCCGGGCCATTTCGACAGAGACCCACTGGTTTTTCGCAAGTGTACAATTTGCCGGCAAAATGCCGCCCCCCTTATCAGTCTGTCCACCGTCGCATACCAAAACAGCAACTTCAGCTATTGCCGCACAGATACCATTGAGCATTTTGAGCACATGTTGGCTGACGCCGCCTCTTCCAGTGCTGGTCTCCCCTCGGCATACGAGTTGGTCAGGCAGAAGATGGGCCATCCAGAGGAAGCCTGTTCACGACCTCCCCTCCCTGATCCCTGCATTGAGCCATTTCCTCTGCAGGCATGCATCTCCGGCGACCCCGTGCTAATCAGAGCCATCCTCAATGATCACCCCGAAGCAGCCGGCCAGATGTATCATAGCGTCGCTCACAACTACCCGCTCCCCATGTTATTTGTCGCTGCCGAAAACGGCCACCTTGAATCGGCTACCATTTTGATCAAGGAAAATGCTGAAATTATTTACCAGGCCTTAACCATTGCCATGCAACATAAAAATAATGAGGCTCTGGAAACTCTGGTAGCTGCTGCCCGACAGAGCGAAAATGAGTTGACCGGCTGTTTGCTGGCCAAAAGTTTGTACAAGGCAGCAGCAGATAAGTGCGTTGCGTTGGTAGATTTACTCGTTGCTAGAGCCGATACCGATGCAGCAATCACCATCGCCATCAATAATGACAATCTGGCTGCGCTGAGTGAACTGATCAATGCAGGAGCTAACAGGATTGATGTCCTCTATCAGATCGCCAGCAAATCAAAAAGCGTCCTACTTAACCGAATGATCAATGACAGCACCAGCTCTGAAGAGCGTAACCACGTGAGGGAGGCAGCCCTGTACGCAGCAATCAGGTGCGATGCTGCGTCTCTGAGACTGTTTGCCCGTAACGGTGTTAACCTAAACCATCTTTTGCTCTTTGCAATCAGTCATGATGCCGGCGATCAGGCCATCAGCACCATTCTCGAGACTGGTGTCAGTGAGCATGAGGCATTGCGCCTGGCCGCTGAACAGAACAATTCTGAACTGTTCGCCAAACTGCTCGGTGCTCTTGGCACAGATGCCACCAATTACTTGCAAATCGCTGTCCAATGTGGCGACACGTTGCTGGTAAAGTGTCTTCTTCATGCCGGTCTTGATCCGGACAATGGCAACCCTTCGAAACCGCTATTGTTTGTTGCCGCAGGCGATGGTCATGACAGTGTGGTCAAGGCTCTATTAGCCAGCCGCACCCTTGATGCCGAGTATCGCCCATCAATGATCTACCAGGCTGCCCTGTCGGCGGACAAGAAAATTTTACTGTCCTTACTTAATGCCAGCACTAGCAACGAACAGAATATCAATGACATTTCCATGGTATTGCAAAAAGCCATCAGTGACGAAAACTGTGGCAAACAGGTTCTGGCCCGTCTCACCCAGTCAGGCGAATCGGGCAAGGTAGGTGAAGTACTGGCGGCCCTGATCAAAAACAACGATCTGAATACGCTGACCGGCTTGCTAAAACTCGGGACTGCCCCTGATTTCGTTAACAGCTGCGGCTGGCACCTGCTGCACATTGCAGCACGCAATGGCAATCCGGCGGTGGTTAAGTTGCTGCTTGACCATGGAGCAAACCCGCTGGTGGTGACCAGTAATGGCATCAGTCCCCTGGCCATTGCTGCCAAAGAGGGCAACAAGCCCATGGTCATGACGCTCATACGGGCCTGTGGCAATAATGATATTAACTCGGCAATTTACACAGCCATCGGGCAACAAGACAATGTGACCCTTCGTCACCTGATTGGCATGACCGACATGGAGGGGCCAGATTTTCGCCAGATGTTGGCATTTGCTGCCAGAAACAACAATATTGAGGCGATCAGGACAATGGCAAAGGACTGTCGCCAAATCAGTGCCGATATCGCTTTTTTTCAAGCTTTTAACGATAACGACGAACAGTTGATCACAGCATTTCTCCAGGCTGGGCTGGGTCAAAACAACTCATCAAACCGACCATTGTTATTAATGGCTGCGATCAGCGATAACGCCTCGATGGTAACCACCATGATCCAGCATTACGAAAATATCTGTAATGAAATCTATCAGTTTGCGGCAGCCCGCGAAACTGAGGCATTCACCATCATGCTGGGAGCATTTGTCAAAGTTAACAGTAAGGCGACGATTGACCATCTCATCGAAGACATGATTCACAAATCCAATGACTACAAAGAGCCAGTCGTCATTTCCGCCCTTGTTGATATCGCCCGACGCACAGGCTTGGTAAATATTAACAAAACCCTGCGACTGGCCCTGAAGCGCTGGGTAAGCTCCCTGGTCGATCTGAAATCCACTCAACAACAGAGGAACGTGGCGCTGGAGGAGCGTTTGCACACAGACGAAGAGCGGGCAAGGATGATGAATGCTGAAGAAGAGTTGGATTTCGAGCCATTTGAGTTTTCCAGCACCTCCGACGATATTGAGAGTCGGATAAATGGATGCGATCAATTGCTGCAATACCACAAGTTGTGGGCCGAAAAGAATAAAGCCATTGTCATGGCTTTAATCAAGGCTGGAGTGGATATTACCTCTTCTGAGGACGATGAAAATTCAATACTCACTCTGGCCATTGATTCTAAATCCCAGGAGTTGGTCAAAGATGTGCTCACCAGTCTGTTTATTGAAGACCAGCAGCACATTACGCCCGAAATCATACGGACAGCCACCGAAAAAGTGATACAGTCCATCACTGCTCATGAATGGGGCATGGCCAAATTGCTGCTGACTTACGAGGCACTCATAGACCCCACAATACTCAATAAAGAACCGACACTGCTATACGAAGTGGCAAAGTTTGGGGATAGCGTGTTGGTTCGCACTCTGTGGCAGCTTGGGGTGAAGCCTGAGCCAAGTCTGAATATCGTGCTTTCTGAGGCAAACGTTGAGTACCTCAAGTGCTTTGTTGATGCAGGCATTGTTCTGAATAAAAATGACGATGAAGACATAATACACCCATTGACTGTAGCCGCCATGGCCTATGCTGGCGGGCCTGACCTTACTGCCGTCAGATTGGTATTGAGGATGTGCAAAGATGTCGATGCCGTGATCTATGATTTGGCTCTTTGCAAACATAATGACGTGATTGCAATGATCTGGCACTGCGCCAATAGAGACCAGCAATTGATCCGGCTCGTCATTGACAAAGCCATTGCAACCAACAACACCCAGGTAATCAGGACGCTGCTACAGATCGATGGTATAACGACTCAACTGGGCCAGTATCTCTTCGACGCAGCAAAGGACGGTAGCCGTGACGTAGTCAAGGCGCTCATCGCAGGCAATGCTGATATTGTTGATTCACTGCACAATCCGGCGCACTTTCTCTACCTGATAGCCCAACTCGATCTGACAGCTACGGCCACTGTTCTGACTAACTGGCAGTCCAAATTTAATCGCAACATCCCGATCATCATCAGTCAAACCTGTGATGTTGCAGAAAAAGAACAGCATGAGCAGAATCAGGATATTTGTGATTTCCTGCGTGGCTGGCTAATGAGTCAAGTACCCTGATATATCAATAAAGGATGGTCGGGAACTTTTCAGCAAAACTAATGACTAACTGGCGCTTGATTTTCGAAGATAACAGCGAAGAGAACAGGACGGCCCCGGGCTTTCAGGCAAGCCTGCACCGTCGTTGACAATCCGGGATTACTAGCCTCATGACAATACTTGCGAACGTAGCTCAACCATTGCCGGCACCGCCGAATCTGGAAAGCGCTCATCTGCCCAAGGATAAGAAAATAATGACATCTGCTGGTTGTTGTTTTCTCGGCATGGCGGTCGGCACCCTGGTTGCCACCCCCTTTCTTCTGGGCGGGCTCACCGCAACCAATGCCGCAGCCTTGACGCCCTCAGCTGTATTCGGTGGTGTGGCCGGCTTCGTTTACAACAATGAAACCAATCGCCGAAATGCAGAGAGAGAGGCAACCCAGGAGTATCTGAACACTGTCCATCGTTATATAACATCGCAGCCGATGCCAACGGACAATTCCCACGTGCCAGCGGTGACTACCAGGCAGTCCGAGCCTGACTAATGATTTTGCCAGGACAACTTATACCCGTCGCCTTTCAAGTTGCTACATTGTTGGCTGCATTTATGCCCTTTGGGGTATTCGCTCACCCCGGTCACATAGTATTTCTATGCTCCTGGGTCTTCGCTCATTTGCCGCCTCGAATCAACTTGAAATCCATTGGGTACACAGGAGTTGTTTTGGTTTGCATTGCTGCGCAGCAGCGTTGAGAGAATATTGCCAACCGAGATACTATCGGCTTCTGTTCAGAGAAAAATGGCAGGACATTTATCCATGCTGCAAGCAATGCCCTACCAAAAACAAGCCCACACCTTGCTGCATCGGCTGTTGGCTCAACGGGTGCTGGTTCTGGGTGGTGCCATGGGCACCATGATACAGGGTCACCAACTGGGTGAAACGGAGGCGTTTGCCGAATGCATGCACGAACAGGTACGCAAAGAATACTGGGGCTACGCTCGTGATGAGCAGTTGAACAATGAGGCGCTGATTAGAGAGCGCTATCGTGGCATTCGCCCCGCACCGGGTTACCCGGCCTGCCCGGATCATACAGAAAAGGCGACACTGTTTGCCTTGCTGGACGGTGAGTACAATGCCAGCGTATCGCTGACCGAACACTTTGCCATGATGCCAGCTGCCAGTGTCAGTGGTTGGTATTTCTCCCACCCACAGGCCAGCTATTTTGGCCTGGACAAAATCGGTACCGATCAGTTGCAAAGCCACGCGGGGCGCAAAGGCTGGTCACTGGCCGAGGCCAAACGCTGGTTGCAGCCTGATCTTGTCGATCGGCAGGTCTAGTGCCGTGGGCAGTGGAGTCCAGTTGCTACAGAGACTGGCTACTATTTTCAGCCTTGGCTTCCCGATCATGCTGACCATGCTCTCCCAGGGCGTAATGAATCTGGTGGATGCTGCCTTGGTGGCTCCTATGGGAGAGGATGCTCTGGCAGCCGTTGGAGCAGGCAACTACGCCAATTTTGTTGCGGTTTCGTTGGTCGCTGGCCTTTCTGCTGCCATTCAGGCACAGGTGGCCAGGCACGTTGGTCGGGGACAGTTGACTGAATGCGCCATGCCTGTCAACCACGGCTTATTGATTACGCTTTGCTTCGCCCTGCCCCTTGCTGTTGTCCTGCTGTTTGCCGCACCCTGGTTGCTGAAGCTGTTCGCCCAGGGCTCCCCGGCTTATAACACTGAAGCGACGGACTATTTCCAGATCCGGGCTACTGGACTCCCGGCTGCCGCCATGAGCCTGTCATTTCGTGGCTTCTGGAATGGCATTGGGGAGCCAAAAGAGTATCTTAAAGTGCTGGTTTGCACACACCTTGGTAATGTGTTGGTCAGTTTTCTGCTGATCTACGGCAAGCTTGGCTTGCCGGCAATGGGCATTCAGGGAGCAGCACTCGGTACCGTGCTGTCACTGTACTCTGGAGCCTTGCTCAATGGCTGGATACTGAGCAAGCAGGCCAGAAAGTACGGCTTCCTGACGCACTGGCGAAACCCGGTGGCATTAAAGCGGCTGATATTCCTGGCCATTCCCGACTCATTGCAGCAAACTTTGTTTGCCCTTGGCATGATGATGTTGTTTGCCATTGTCGCTCAGCTGGGCATAAGCGAAATGGCCATTGCCCACGTTTTGTTGACCATTTCTCTGGTGCTGGTACTCCCCGGCCAGGGGTTGGGAATGGCCGCCAATACCCTGGTCAGCCAAAGCCTGGGAGCCAGGCAGCCCGGCACGGCGCGGCGGTGGGGGCAACAGGTGATGTACACAGCCAGTGTCGTTTTGCTGCTGCTTTGTCTGCCATTGATACTGCTCCCTGAGCAGGTGCTGACGCTGTTTTTCCAGGACCCTGCCCTGCGCGCCAAAGCGGTTACTCCGCTACAACTGACCTGCCTTGGTATTGTTCTGGATGCACCATCTCTGGTGTTTGTCCAAGCCCTGCTCGGCGCTGGGGCCAATCGTACCGTACTGACTATTCGCTTCAGCACTCAGTGGCTTTTCCTGCTGCCACTTAGCTGGCTGACCGGCCCTGCACTGGGTTTCGGACTGAATGCCGTCTGGGTGGTTTCGACACTGCACCGGGTGATTTCGTCAACCAGTTTTCTTGTGGTCTGGCGTTCACAAAAGTGGTGCAAAATAGAGGTTTGAAGGCTGCCGCACTTGCACATGGCGAATCGCTTTGCGCTGCCAGGTATAGGCGATATGAATGGTACCATCAGCCGCTTCGATCACGGACGGGTAGGAAAACTCACCCTCACCATCTTCGAGCGTTAACTGGTGATGCCAGGTTTGCCCGTCATTGCTAAGTGCCACCACCAGTGGGGAACGGCCAGCCACCACAGGGTTATAAACCAGCAGGTGATAGCCACTTTTCAGGGTAATGGCATCAATGGCCGAGTTGGGATTGGGCAACGAGGTGAGCTCTAACTCTGACCAGCTATTGCCATGATCCCGCGAGAATGATTGGGCAACGACGCCCGAACGGGTGCGGCACAGCGCCTGGATAACACCGTTACAGTGGTGTAACAGTGCCGGCTGGATAGCGCCGAGTCGCAGCGGGTCGGCAATCGGTACTTGAAACATCTCTTGCCCGTCTGCCACTTCGATATGCGCCAACCAACCGTGATGCTCGGTGCTGGAAGGATGCAGGGTACGCCGGCCAGACAGTAACAATGGCTTGTTGCGGATGGGCCCGAGAAATCCCGGCGGCAGTTCCTGCAATGCCGACCAACTGTGGCCTTGATCAGGGGATTGCTGGTAATAACCCTGCCAGGAGCGCGGCGACTTACCGACTTTGAAATACAGATAAAGTGACTCATCGTGATTGAACAACACCGGATTCCAATGTGCCTCAGCGATGTCTGGCAGGGACTCAGTCAGTTGAGCCGCGAAACTCCATTGGCCTGCACTGAAACTGGCTCCCCAGATCCGCACATCATCTGCCCCTTCCTCACTGCCACCAAACCAGGCTGCCAGCAACTGGCCTGGTGCCGTTTCCACCAGTGTTGCTGCGTGGCAAGACGCAGTGGGCATCTCACTGGGCGGCACAATGAAGGCGCTGTTGATAACCGACAATCCGGGCTTATCCGCGTCCGGCATGGCGATTGATACCGGCGAAACCAGTATCAATAATACCAACAAGTAAGACAGTAGAACCTGCATAATTCAGTTATTCCTCTCAACGCTCTCAGAACCTTAACTACAATAGTTGCCCTAATCGCAAATACAAACCGAGTGACTGGTTCCATCATGCAGGGTACAAGCTTAAGATCGTCGGTGGGAGCTTCGGTATTTTCTGGTTGCCCGACCAATAAAAAGCACTGCCAGCAGCCGGTGCCCCGGCCAGAAACTGTAGGTCAACTTAATGAGTTGGTTGCCCGGCTGTCTGTGTCAGACATTCACAGAACCGTGGAACGGTTTGAGCGAAACCAATGGTCGTTAAACGGTCTGAGGCGGTGGTACACGTTCTGAATGCTCAGTAGGTATCTACGAGGTTTCTTGTTGCCATGCCCATAAGCAAAACCACTGATTATTTGCCCTGGCGAGATAAGGCGCGTTCATTCTTTACAGGTGCTGCAGCCATTATGCCCCTGACAGTTGCAGTGCTGCCGTGGGGCGTCCTGACCGGTTCTCTGGCCATAGAGTGCGGTTTTAACCCAGGGCAAAGTCAGGCGCTCTCGGGCATCGTTTTTGCCGGCGCAGTGCAATTGGCCATCATGGGAATGATTCAGGCCGGCGTTGGCATTGGCAGCATTCTTGTTTCTGCCTTGCTGATCACTGCCCGTCACTTTCTTTACGCCATGGTCATGCGCAGCAGCGTCAGTCCCCTGCCCCTGAGATGGCGGGTAGCACTGGGCTTTCTGCTCACTGACGAGCTGTTCGCCATCGTTCATCCTGGAAGGCTCAAACACTTCGATCGCTGGTATGCTCTTGGCGGTGGACTGTGCTTTTATCTGGGCTGGAATCTGGCCACGCTGGCCGGCATTATTGCCGGAAAAAATATTGATAACCTCGATGCCCTGGGTCTGGATTTCGCCATTGCTGCAACGTTTATTGCCCTGGTCATCCCGAGCATTAAAACCACCCCATTGCTGGTCTGTGTGCTCACGGCGCTGACCAGCTCGGTAATCTGTGAAATATTGCATGTGCAGGCAGGCTTGCTGATCTGTGTGCCGCTGGCAATGTTTGCCGGTTTTGCCTGCAATAAGGTTATGGAAGTGCGCCAATGACAACATGGTTTATTTTGTTCTCAGTGGCGATGCTGGTTTTTACCAGTCGCTTTCTGCTGATGGAACCTTGGCTACCGTTAAAACTCAGTGACAATGCACAACAGCTGCTGGCTTTCTCAGCACCGGCAGTTCTGACGGCCATTGCAGCGCCAATTGTGTTTATACGAGAAAAGCAGCTATGTTTGGGCATGGACAATCACTATTTTGTCGCCAGTGGCGTTGTGGTGGTGATTGCCATGATGACTCGAAATACCCTGGTGACCGTCGTTCTTGGTATGGCATCTTTTCAATTTTTGCGATATTTCACGTGACACTCCCCACCCTTTCGCACCCGAAGAGCCTAAATGCGAGGAGTATCAGAACGACCTCAGGGCTGTTGGTTTCTTTGGCATCACAGCATACGCTGTTGGAAATCACTTAACTCTATACCGGCCAACTGGCATTGCCTGAGCAAATTAACATACTGGCTTTTTTCATCCATCTGCATTCCAACCGCTTCCGGATGACCACCACCGGAATCGGTCAGTTTTTTTTCTTTCCACCGTTCTACGACTTCGGTCAGATCAACTTTTGGATCTCTTCTGGTTAAAGAAACATTGAATTTATTGCCAAACAACACGGCGTATGTACAGTCTGGATAATTTTTCAACTCACTACTGACCAGAGCCGGCACAAATCGCCCAAACCTTGTGAGGGCGTTGGCCGCAAAAAAAGTCTCTCCACCATAAGTCACCTGCCTTCCTTGGCTTAACATATTTTTCAGATGATTAATGTTACAGACAAATGCCTCTGCGTTGACCTGTTTCAGCGTTTTGTTGAAGTCTTTGCAATACTCAAAAACCTCAGTGACAAATTTTTTCGTTTGTTCAGGTACTTTCATCAGGACCTTGTGATTTGGATCATCTTCGCCACCCGGGTAAGAAGGATCGCATTGATCATGAAAAGATGGAGCTACCACCCTGGTGGCATCGCTGTCCGGTGGAGCGAAATGAAACTGGCCATTGAAGGTAGCATCGGTAAGGTAGCAAAGTAGAAAATGCAGCAGGTTTTCCCTGATAAACTCATCGGTAATTTTAGCCTGGCATTGCGCCAAAATAGCCTGGCTTTCATCATCAAGTTCTATTTGGTCAGCAGCAAACTGGGTGAGTTCACGCACCGCATCTGGTTGCATGGTGGTTAAATCGTAAGACTTCATAAACTGACGATAACAGGCCAAAGCGATATCCGATTGGCAGTCAAACATTGCCTTGAGCTGTCCAATAGACTTTTCTTTGTTCAGCAGGTTGAAAATATGCGATGCGCCAGACTCTGTAGTATCAACGTTGACCACCAAACGACCGTCATCGATAGCTTTGTCAATAATCGCCCGGGACTCAGACTCAAGGGTATTGTACGCTTCAAGGAATTTTTTCCCTGTACCACCATGGTGATCAGTAAGAATCAGGTTAACGTTTACATCCTTGATCAACGCTTCCAGAACGGTGGCCATATCAAACATGATGTCAGCCGTCATGATTGTGGCCTTCTCTCCCAGGGCTCCGTGCTGCTCAAGCAATCTTACTTCAACTTCCGCCGACTTCATGGGATAGCTTTGCAAGAGTTGACTGACGTTCCGTTGCGGTAACGACTTGGCAGTGACTTCTCCCGACCAGCTGCCATCAGGGCAACCACTATGACAGACAATGGTCAGGTGCCTTTCTGGATCATTGGCCAACTTGTGAATTGATTTGCCATAGTCGCCGACAGAAACCAGCGTTTTTAATGTGTTGTTGTCAGGGAAATAGCTTGCTGTTAGCCGTGACGATGATGCAAACATATACAGATACTCCTTTTTGAGTGGGCACTTTATGGAAACATAATAATGAGTAGACTCGATTGTTCTGAACTTATTGATAAAACACTTCACCTTTCACGCTATCTCTCACCCTATTCCAACGACTCGCTCAAACGAAGCAAGATGAAACTCATAATGTTGACCACATGTACTGGTAATTGATGACTGCAAATCAATGAACGAGGGTGAAAGGATAAATGGTGATTATTATCAGGGCCATCCCTCCTGGCGAAATTGAACTATTGCATTCAGGCTCCAGGTGAATATAAAACGAGCATAACCAGGCTGCCTGTTTCAAATTAACCTTCTTTAATTGACCAATAAAAAAAACTAAAGTTCCGCGTTCATTTATCGGTACTAATGCGGACACATTCGCCACTGTTAACGCAATATATTCCACCGTCAATCGGGTTTTTGAACTAATTTATGTGAATCTCGCAGGCTCGAACCGGGTTTTCTGTGCCTTGGATGATTTTTCGAAACTTGCTCTATGCTAATGAGGATAATCTGAACAATGAGTAAGAAATTACTGGTTGCACTCTCTGTGGCTGCATCACTCGCTGGCATATCGGTTGCTTACGCTAACCATCACAATCATGGGCATGAGCCAATGGTCAAGGCCATGACGCCGGAACTGGTGGTGCAAATGGTTGACCTGAACACCAATAAGCCTGTTGGTACTATCGGTATTACTGAGACGGCGTACGGCGTGGTTTTCACCCCCAATATCAAGGACGCGAGCATCAGGTCTGCCGGCATGCGCGGATTCCATATGCACACCAACCCATCTTGTGCCCCCTCCAAAAACGATCAGGGTAAAGAAGTTCTCGGCGGCGGTGCCGGCGGCCACTTCGATCCGGCTAAAACCAACAGTCACGGGCACCCATGGACCGATAACAACCACCTTGGTGATCTGCCGGCAATCTACCTCAGCAATAAAGGTGAGGCCAGCACACCCGTATTGGCACCACGTCTGAA
>JAKROC010000359.1 GCA_024509075.1 Endozoicomonas sp. | reverse complement strand
CCCGGGGCTTCGCTCAATTGCCGCCGCGTAGCAACATGAAATCCATTGGGTATAGCAACCTCACTATTTCCGTGCACCCGTGGCAACGCCAAGTGGGTGCGCAGCACAAGACAGCAATACCCCGACTCTGTCAGCCCAAACCTCTTATTTAGTATTCTCCCCAATTTTTTGCGCCTGTATACTATCTTCCCTTTTGATTACTGGCTGTGCTCTTATTGCCACTTTATACTGCCAAACTCCAGCGATTTTTTTTCAGCATGATTGGGCTTCAGGCCGGATATACTGACGTGGCCAACTATCGCTGGCCTGACGTAAAATACATTCTCTGAACAACTATAAAGGGTAGAGCCAATGAGTGATAAATACCCCATACCCATGCGCCTGATGCACTGGGTGTTCGCCGTGCTTATTCTCGGGATTATCGGTGTTGGCTGGTATATGGCCGGACTGGATAAGAGTGTCAGCTACAAGTATGACCTTTATCATCTGCACAAATCGTTTGGCGTTCTGGTCATCTTTCTGCTGGTTGCCCGTCTTGCAATTCGTTGGATGAGTCGTATTCCGCCGCTGCCCAAGAGCATGCCCCAATCTGAGCAGAAACTGGGCAAGCTGGCTCACATGCTGCTCTACGTATTTATGCTCGTGGTGCCCGCCAGCGGTTATCTGATGTCCGACGCCAGCGGTCGGGACGTGCCGCTGTTCAACTTGGTCATGCCGAGCATCATCGGGAAAAGCAGCGAGCTGGCCGGATTCTTCCACGATGCTCACGGGATTGTTGCCTACACCCTGCTGGCCATCATCGTTGTGCACACATTGGGAGCGCTCAAACATCGTTTCTTTGATAAACCAGAGAACGATGTTCTTCACCGGATGATGTGAGGCCTGCTCGGTAGACCCTGGTTCTGGCCAGCCGGGGTTTACATCGTTGTGGTTTTAAACAAATGCTCAAACTCACCATACCCCTGTGCTTTCAACTGATCCGCAGGCACAAAGCGCATGGCTGCCGAATTCATGCAGTAGCGTAGCCCCGTAGGTGCCGGGCCATCACTGAAAACGTGGCCGAGATGGGAGTCGGCATTTTTCGAGCGTATCTCCGTGCGCCGCATAAACCAGCTGTTATCTTCCTTTTCAACAATGTTGGCAGCAACCAGAGGCTTGGTAAAACTGGGCCAACCGGTGCCTGACTTGTATTTATCCTGCGAGCTGAACAGCGGCTCACCAGAGACAACATCAACATAAATGCCAGGTGCCGTATTATCCCAGTACTCATTGCGAAATGGTGGCTCTGTGGCATCGTTCTGGGTGACTTCGTACTGCATTTTGGTCAAATGCTTCAAAGAATCTTCTTTTGGCATCGTCGCTGACATGGAAACGTCTGCCACTGCCAGAGCGGATGCCGCAACCATTATGGCTAACGTTTTTTTCATAACAAATCTCCTGCATCTGCCCTACCCTTCTGACCGTAGTCATTTATCATCCAGAACAGGTTCAATAACTGGCTGACGAGATGGAGTCGGCTGGGAGCGCTGCAAAAAAAAACCAAAACCTGCTGATGGAATTATTACACAAGAGCCCCGATATTTTCAGCCTGCCAACGGTAAAAGGGCGGCAAACTGGTGGTAAAGCGACCTGGACAACACTCTTTCTCAACATGCCATCCATATCGGCATGCAAAACCCTTCTTTTGCTGGCAGAAGTCTTATCTGCCAGAGATAGCCAAAAAGGATTTTTACTGCAATTTGCATTTTTTATCCCAACTCTGAATATTATTGAAAATAAAAAAGTTCAACTTCCGCATTTATGGAATCTGAACCTCGTTCGGACTGAGCCTGTCGAAGTCCG
>JAKROC010000358.1 GCA_024509075.1 Endozoicomonas sp. | reverse complement strand
AGGGAAAAACAGAGTGGATAAATATACCCTTACCCACTCATTTTTCAAAAGAGCCTCTGTTTCAATTATTCGGAGAGAGCACCCAGCTGCATCAGTCAGCTTATTTTCCGTTCCCGGTTTGCCAGAAAAAGTCTTGACACAAGCGTGAGTCAGTACTTTTTACTGATCAACCGAATTGGTAATTCGGCAAAGGTTCACGACAAATCGGGCAACGAAAGCAATTAAACGACATCAATCGTTTCAAGCAATCCTCGTGCAGTGCGTGACAGCAAGGCAGTATAAATGGTTTCGTAAATATACTACCAAGGCAAATACCGCATTTTTCGTCTTTCACATATCGACATTTATGCTTTCCCTTTAAATTTATATCCAAACAAACGCCGCATCCATCACAATGGTAAGCCAGGCTTTTTTGAAACCGGCAAACACCGCATTTATCACAATGATAGGGATCTTTGTCCAGGCATACGAAATGTTTACATTCAAAACAGAAGTATTTTGCCAGTTTGAGGTGGCAGTTTGAGCAGAATTTAGAATCTTCAGTAATTGCTTGCTGAACGTGGCACAAATTACACTCAATGAAAATTGCGTGACCGGCTCTGAGCTGGTCATTTTCACACGACCTCTCACTGTCTTCATTGTGACATCTATGACATGAATATAATTGCTCACAACACTCAAACTTGACCTTACAATTTCGCTGGTAATGCTTGCACGACGGTAAAAATTCATTAGCAAAACTCATTGCCTCCGCCCGCCTCAACAAGTTTTCCCGCTGTCTTCTGGCTTCCTCCTTCTCTGTTTTTTTCTGCTCACGTTTTAAGTTAGCTTGTGCTAACTCCATGTTGCGCAATCTCTGTATGACTTTTTCAATCAAAACGCTATTTTGCTCAACAATATTTTCCAGTTCATCAAGCAGCTTATCTGTTGATGAGTAGCCACAGGATGGGAGCTGGTGAGTGGCTGGAC
Organism: Endozoicomonas sp.; assembly: GCA_024509075.1. Taxonomy (GTDB): domain Bacteria; phylum Pseudomonadota; class Gammaproteobacteria; order Pseudomonadales; family Endozoicomonadaceae; genus Endozoicomonas. Next base: position 888 of record JAKROC010000358.1, on the reverse strand, counting down.
AACTGATTGCAACACCAACCCCTTCCGGGGTCATGTCTGGCTGCAAGTCGCTCTCATCATCATGCGGGGAAATAGCCTCTTCAAACTGTCTGTCCAGCGGCTTTGACCGATCAGGCTCCCGGCAAGGATCGCAAGCGTCACAAAATGCCTCAGACCTCAAGTCCAATGATGCCTCTGGAGCAGCAGCTTCCGGGTTAATATGACCAAGATGAGTGACTCCTTGTTGTGGGGTTGTCCTGGCGACGGCACCGGCACTATTCGCACTGGCAAGGTACTCATCCTGCCACTGCTGACGAATGGCACGCTGATGAATGTCTTGCCGTGCAGAGGCAAGTAACTCACCTTCACCGGGACTCGATAAAAAAGTTGAGCATAATGCCTGATCCGACAGCCTGAAATACGTTGAATGCCCTAACGGACAGCCAGGAGGAACGCCCAAACCTCCCCGGGAGGATGAAAAACCAGCACAGTCATGCCTGTAACTCTCTGCCAGCTGGCGACCAGAGCTGTTGGAGGAAGCACCAGCTTTTGAAGGTAACACGGGCAACACACCCCACATCTTCAGAGTTAATTACGCCCACAAGCCTGTTCCTTGGGGAGTCTTATTTATTACTGCTTAAATTATTTTTCTCCACATCCATACTTGTTTACTGAGGGAAGAAACGAAGGCTCATTAAAGGACAATTCCGGTGTTTGTCAACAAAGTTGCCACCGTCTTCCCAGTTACTTGTACTTTTTTGACCAACAAGACGAATACCTCTTGACCAACGACAGTCGAAGTGTAAAAATCGGGGCAATTTGCCAGCCGGAACACGAGTCGAGATGAAACTGAGAGTCTGTTCGCATCAAACCTGTTGCAGTAAGACTGTTCCCATGGCAATGGCGTCA
>JAKROC010000357.1 GCA_024509075.1 Endozoicomonas sp. | reverse complement strand
GCATCGCCGTCTAGCTGTAGGAATCCCGCTCCTTTAGGGGCGGGAGGATGTCAATACATTGGGGATTTCTTAATACCTTCCGCCAAGGCACCTGTAGTGAAGTAACTGTTGTGCTTACTGTTTAAAGATAAAAATGGGCGCCCTTTACCTTTGCCAAAATTTTTGGAGGTCCTATTAATGGAACTATTGTTTACATCTAATCCGGAGCTTTGAACAAAGCCTTCAGCCTCTCTTGGTCTTGCGCAAACAACTGGTAGTAGTCAGAGCAGAATCTTTCTTCATCGGGTTGAAGCAGTACTTCCACAGATGGTGCAACACCTTCCCTCCAGGGTGGTAAGTCAATATCGTGCAGTCTACATAATGTATTTGTCACCATTTCCGCAATACCGCCTGAGCCTCGAATGGTTGGGGCAAGGTGAACGTACCACCAGTGTATTCTCGGAATAATGCTCAAATCTCCGCTTATAACTTTTTCTATTAATTTCTCTATGTGCTCTAATACCATTGGTATTTGTTCTCTGCCGGTGTGCAGCCAGATAGCTGATTCTTTATTATCTCCAATATAATCGTGATCTCCTGATCCAAACCAATCCTCACTCTCACATCTCCTGTGATCGTCAGTTCTGGGACAAAAAATATACTGCGTTAATGGAATTGGTTTACAATCTATGAAACCTTGTACCAATCCATATCTCAGATAACCCTTGGCACCACAACCATAAAAATTATTTTTTTCCCAAAATACACCATCTTCACTTTTTGCTTCGATGAAGTGTTTTCCGTCATATGGTATTTTTACTGCACGTTCTAAAGCGTAGCCATACGCCTGATGGCTGCGGAACATTTTTGTCCAGTAAGATTTATTCCATACTTTGTTTGTCTCAATATCTCTGCGTAAACCAAACTTATTGGCTTTTGTATTCCTTCTTTTAGCAGCTATTTGATGTCTTATTTCTTCAAAATGCTTGATAATAGATGAGGAGTTCAAAGTACCCATTTTAATGCTGTCTACAGCAGCCCTTACTGCACCTTCAAACTCAATATCCCAAATTTTTGGGTCACCGTAATGAATCCATTGAAACGCATTTCTTTTTGCTATATGTTTTCCTTCTATAAAAGTATTTTTGCATCGTTGTACAATGACTTTTTTCACCTCGTGTAGATTTGCTGTATCTTCTTTGCTATCTCTTCTACCAGTTGTCGTAGTTGAGGGAGTTGTCGTAGATGTTGAATTCATATTCCGTACCTTACCTTCTTATTATTCGTATTTCACACACGCCAACGCAACATTAGACCTATAGAATTTAATAAGGTTCAAAAAATTACAATAAATCATGGCCAGATCTTTCATTATGCATAATAATTGTCATTCACCATGATAAAAAAGATATTTGCACAAAGAACTAACCCCTGCTTTATCTGCAGAAACAATGGATGAAAAGGGAGGGTGCTCTCTCGAGTTAATAGCTGACTCAGCAATCAAGTAGAACTTTGTCTGACATAACGTTAGACCACAGTTGTTCCCAGCGTCCCTTGCTGTGGATAAGAGATCTTGTGTCCAGCAGTACTTCTGCCCCAGCTAATTTCCACCTCATTCCTGAACCGCATAGCCGTTGTTTGACCAGCGTCTTACATGCCGCTTCTGTGACTCCGGAACCAATCGGCCAGTTGTGCTACAGAGCCTCTTGATACTTCATTAAATGCTGATTGTTCGTGAAGTAACTAACTGCCCTGTAACTTTCTGCCAGTATTTTCCTGGCCGCACCACGTTTGTTTTTCAGGCAGTGAAGCCTCACCTCTCACTCCCTGATAAACGGAGCGTTCCATGGGAACACATCCATACAGGGTTTCATAACGTTTCAGGA
>JAKROC010000356.1 GCA_024509075.1 Endozoicomonas sp. | reverse complement strand
AAGCTCGTGGTTACAAGAAGCCCCACTTCAAAACCATGGTGTATTTACTGACAGGCAAGCTGGACTTCACTACGGTCAACAAAGTCTGCTTACCCACTTAAAATTAAAAGAGCTCAGGGCCTGAGTTGAGACGACAGCTATGCTAACACAGGGGGTTGTCTAACCTCAGGAACTACGGAGTCATGGTTATAGTGGGTGCTAGCAAGAGAACCACACCCAAATCCATTTACCCCTTCAACAAGCCTTCCAGCACTTTTAAATACTCGTCATTGATCTGTGGGGCGGGCTGACACTCACCAGAAACAGAGGGATAGCGACGTCCCAGTTCTGGTGTTTCGAACACAGGCCTCATTAGTTGATAGGCATATGCATCGATTTTCAGTTCAGGATTTCTGAATTTTACCACCATATTGCCCGTGGCGTTGGCAATTCCAAACTGAGCATGGTAGCCAACTGGATCCGCCACCCCGATCATACCAATGTGTTTATCCCCAATATCATGCAATTGGTTGTTATTGCCAATCCTGGTGGCTGAGAACACCGCAGAATTGTCATCAATCCGCACATAGACGTACGATTCTGAATCTGATCTGACATCTGTCCGCCCTTTGGAAAACTGGGAAAAATCGACAAAGAACTTCACGTTAAACCAGCCTTCGTGAGCGACCGGAGCGATGAAAAGATGACGGGTATCCTGCATCTGCCCGTTTTCACCTGTACAGCAGACTGCCGCATTCACGGGTGTTTCTGCACCTACAAAAGGTATATCACATTTATTTTCTGCATCCTTGTAAAGGGCATAATCACAGCTTACTTTGATCGTGAAAAAGGAACGACCACCATGACTTTCAATATTCATGGTCAGGGGCGCAGCTCCGGCCTGGCCAAAATGCAAACCCTCAGCCTTTAACTGGTCGAAGCGGCGCTCCCCCCTTGAGGCATCAAATACGCGAACCTTATTATTTTGATTGAGGTATTCCAGCCCTTCAGAGTGGGGAACCATTCTGAAGATGGTTGCACTGCCAGGCTCTTTGATGCGAACACTGACGTCAAATTGACCATAATAGGAAAATTGCCCCAGCTCAGAACACCCATTCAGGTAGGCACCTGCCCGTCTTGCCAATTCCAGATTCCCCCCAAACGCTGCCCCCACGGTCGACTCAGGATCATTGTCGTTTTTCCGATAAAAACAGTTGCTCAGCTCAATGTTACTTGCGTGATGCACATTGCCCCACCTTTTGACATGAGTTTTAAAGCTGTAGACAGTATCACTGCTACTCTGGGACTCTCTTTCCTGTCGAAGATGCTTCAGGTACGAATCCCCCACTCGCACATATTGGCCATCCGGTGTCAGTTGGTCAGAACTCACAGGATGATCCAGATCATCCGGAACAGGTATAAATACAAACTTCGTAAACGAGGCTCTATCACCGGCTTGATCAGTCTGATTTTGCACAGAGAGCCTACGATCACGAAGCACAAAATCCTTAAACCAGGATTTACCACCATTTTCGCCTATCTCTTTCAGCAAGGCGGCCCGTGACTCGTTACCACCCGCTATCTGTAACAAACTCTGCTCTAAAGCTTCAGGTGACTGAAGTTTCACAGCTCTTGTAGAAAATGTTGAGAAATCAGTTGCATTTGACTGGGTACCATTGACTGTCTGGAAACTAGCCAGAGGATTTGCGCTGACATTGCTTGCAATCACTTCAGATACTCCTCCAGATGGAATAAACGACAAAACTATCTATACCCAATGGATTTCATGTTGCTACGCGGCGGCAATTGAGCGAAGCTTTTATGACTTCGGGTGCCGGGAGCGTAGAAATACTACGTGACCGGGGTGAGCGAATACCCTGAAGGGCATAA
>JAKROC010000355.1 GCA_024509075.1 Endozoicomonas sp. | reverse complement strand
TGTTGGTTTACTGTCTTGACAGTGGGGTCCACCATACAGTCTTCATGGCAGCAGCGACACAAAGATGCGTTTTTCCAAGGCCTGGTGATCCGCCCAGAAATAGCCCCATAGGCATTTTTTGAGAAGCTTCTTTAGCCAAGTTATTAATCACCGCGTGAGTGAACTTCAGAGCCGTTTGCTTCATAAGTTCCTGTTGGGATGAAGCAGCTTCAAAATGCTCGAAATCAGCAGCAAGATTTTCAGAGGGGAATGGTGAACCATGATCAACCGGCATTGGGTTCACAGCCGGCACAACAGATAACAGCGGTTGCTGATGCCAGGCCTCATCATATTGAGACGAAAAATACTCCCAGAACCTAAGATCGAAGCGAAGCGCCGCGATGATGCCAACAATAGGATGGTCACAGGTCACGGTGTGGTCGGTCAGCTGAGCATAATGCGTTTCTCCCGCGTCGATAGCAGCGAGTGTCTCAGCACTCTGTGGTTGGTTATAGCCATCAATCAATATATTTTTGACTTGATCGTACGTTTTTGGCTCAGCAAAATTATCCGGATCAAACCCCAGGTAGAGGTTCTGTCCATGACTGTTCTGCCCAGTGCATATCAAATTAAAGCCAATGGAAACCCCAGATTTGTGCTTCGCAGTATAGCTCCCAACACCTTGGATATGGAGAATATCACCCTTGGTAATATCCGATTCTGAAAGCTTCCTATGAGCCAATAGTGCTCGTGTGAATTTGAGATCCTCAAACAAACAATAGAGAGGATTGGTTAAATCGATCGGTTTGAATTTTTTAGCTACATCTGTCAAATACTCAGAATCAATGCTGCCGTTAAAAAGCGCACGAGAAATTCTGAAGGTTGAGACCGGAGCACCAAAGATGCGATTAAATTCATCGGTACCAACCATGGTTTCGATAGCCCGAAATTGACAGGCCAGTAGGGTTGTTGCACAGTCCGCAATGGTAGGGCCATAAAAAAATGCATTTAAACACTCACTAGGGGGCCATTGGTTGCAGCTTGCTACAAGGCTATTCCTATTTTTTTCGTCAAAATATTTTGGTAATGAGTGCACTCCAAGGAGCGAGTCTTTTGATAATTCGGTAAGCTCACGGGTTTGATAATCCTTAGGATAAAAAACTCCCAGGCTTTTTCTTGTGTGTTGCAACTTGGGAACTTTGCTGTTGTTATCATAAAAGCTTGTCATTACTGAGTCCCGCTTAGCGTATGGGGTATTGCTTAGCTGGAGCCAGCGCACAGTATTCTCAGCAAATTGCTCAGTCAGGGGCGCATTACTCAGACTTTTCGGGAAGTGGACGTGAGGTGCGGTTATTGTGCCTATAGCATCAAAATGTCTTCGTAAAACAAAACGATCATTCATGCTAACAGTGATTTTTGTTGGCTGATCTGAGCAGCCGGTGGGATTGGCACCAGTAGTGGCAACGCCATAATCACAAATTCTCTTTTGATTTCCAGGTTCACTAAGTTCGCTTGTGGAGGCTTGTCCCCTTAGGTTGGGCAATAATTCATCTTCAGGTAGCTGTCGTACTTCAGTTCTAGCCGGAAACTTGGTAGGACAACCAGGACCGTACCTGCACAATGCAGGAGGCAATGTAGGAGGCATAGAACGCAGTTTTGGTGACCGATAAGATCTGACAAGATGTTGATTGGTAGTAAGTGGATTATTTTCCATTTTTGTTGTCATCCCATAAAACTGTTTTGATGTAGTGATCTCTGCGGTTAATACGCCGCTGAGAGTGTTCACTGGCGCTGTTGTGGCTAAAGGTGGTAGCAGCCAAAAAAAGCTGGGGTCATATATGATCCGCCCCGCATTGCAAGGAAAAGTTGTCACAACGGCTTTTAAAGAGTAATGCTT
>JAKROC010000354.1 GCA_024509075.1 Endozoicomonas sp. | reverse complement strand
CGCTCCACCCACTGAACCGGCGAAGTAAGAAGGACTCCATAGGGCATTTTTCATGCAGGCCGGTTTTATAAGCTCTGAAAATCGGGGTCATATATGGTCGTAGTAATTAATATCGCAAGGGAGAACAGCTTCCCTGTGCCATATTCCATCCTCTTTGGGGGCCCAGATACGAAGCAATTTTTCGTTAGAATAACGTTGCATTAACCGGTTATGCTGAGCGTGAGTGCGTAAGTGATAAGAGTTCTGGCGATTGAGTTCGACAGTCAACCAGGGGGTGAGGCTAATGGTTGGGTGTTCAATTATCCCACTGGCAATGAGCTTGTTGCACAGTTTGATGCAGGTTTTCCCAAGGTTGTTGCGATCATTTTCAGACAAATAACTAGCTATTTTAGCCAGCGGAACAAACGGCAAATCAGCAACCTCCCAACCATTGAAATTGGCTGTCACTGGGGCAGGCGATGCGTCACCGGCTTGATGCTCCGGGGAGCTTGAATGCACAGTCAGATGATTTGAGATTCCTGCCTGTTCCTGGCCTGTTCGATGTGTAAATGTTAACATTTCAGCGATCTCGAATGCGGAATCCACCTCAGGCCAAGGGCCAGTTGGTATTTTCAGCCATTTTGACTTCCTCTGCTCTGTGATTCATTTAATGTCTACCACAAGAGTTATCCACAGGAAGAGAGCTGACCCCGATTTTCATTGGAAAGAAAATTACCACGGAGGCCCGGAGAAGAGAAAAAAGCTTTTCCTCTGTGTCTCCGTGGCAAAAGCTTTCATGGCAGAGGGTGATAAACCATTGTCATGAGCATTTCTGTCCTTCCATCCGAGAGCGATCATTATTAGATTGCTCAGTGTCGTTTAAAATAGCTTTAATTTGGATGAACACAAATCAGATTTCACCACCTTGGGGCGCAGATGAGTGGTAATCTCCTTTAAGTTTCACAAAATTGCACTTATTCTTGTTGAGAACTTGCGGATTCAATCTCTTCATAAAAAAGTGGTTAGTCCAGTTAAAAAACCTTTATAATAAGCATCAGGTTCTTGATCGTAAGCGGTTCCATCTCCGTACGGTTTGGTCGAAAAGTAGACTTTTCTGCCCAAAAGATCTTCTGGCAGCTGATTTAATACCTCCACAGCATCAGGTTTAAAGAAAAAGCCACTGCTGTGAAATGTTTTTTTCTGCTGCAAGATCTTAAGTTGACATGAAGTATCTTCTCGTACGACAGGATATTTCGGACTAACTCGATACCAGCTATAGGTGTGTTCTCCAAGTATATCAATTGGCAAATCCTTTATTTTAAAATATTTCCCCTTATGAATTACGACAGGCTTTGCATTCACATAGCGAGCCGCGACCTCCGTTACAGACAAACCCCGAGTTATGAATTCATAGTACTCAGGGGGCTGCTCACCAGTACTCGGCGTAACAGAAGACGAACAACCTACCGCCTTAGACGGTTGGTTACTATTGATCATAACTCATAATCCTGTTAGTAAAATAAAACTGCCGTATGCACATACCTTACTAAAACCATTTCGATCCGTGATTTCCAGCCAGTGCAAGCACATGAACTCAGGTTCAATATGGCGATAGCTCACGGTAATTAAGAACATAGAAACGTCATGGGGAGTTCGATGGTTTGTTGGATAAATAGTTCAAATATTTTTAATGCTCGACTTTAGAGTTTGCATAAAACGAATGTTTAGTCAGTTTTCTGAAAAAAGAAAGCAGCTCCACGCGAACTCTTTTTTCAAATTCGGTTTTATTTCCAGATTTTGTCTAAAAGCCTTTGTTTATGCGGCTTTTGCCTTGCCAGAAACTGGCTGATCGATCAGTTCATCAAAATTGAACTCATATTTTTGTCTATATCGGTCCCAGC
>JAKROC010000353.1 GCA_024509075.1 Endozoicomonas sp. | reverse complement strand
GAAGCAGCAACATAGAGAACGGAAGCAGCAACATAGAGAACGGAAGCAGCAACATGAAGAACTGAAGCAGCAACATGGAGAACTGAAGCAGCAAGTTGATGAACTTTATGCCAAGGCTGAAGAAACTCAGCGACGGCGGGAAGAGAGGGAGGCATTTGCGGCAAACATAAAACGGAGAGAGGATGAAATAAGAGCAGAACGGCGAAGAAGAAAACAAGAGAGGAAAAGATTGAGTTGGAACGGGCTGAATCATGGCCGACCGAGCAAAATGCCATCACCGGCAAGGATCCGTGGCTTTGCGAACACTTCCAGCGACGCTGCCAGGTAAAATTTGATTGCTGCGACGTTTTCTATCCCTGCCATCATTGTCACAATGACAGTAAAGAGTGTTCCAACGAAGCGGCTGAGGCGATTTGTGCAACCCACTATAAATGCAGTAGTTGTAACCATCAGGACAAAATTGATAAGAATTCCCAGCACTGCTCACGCTGTGAAGTCAAATTCTCAGCCTACTTTTGTTCGCTTTGCAAACTTTTCACCAGTTTTTATAAGAACCCCTTCCACTGCGAAAAATGCGGGGTTTGCCGAGTTTACAAAGATAGGTCTTTCCACTGTGATGTATGCAATACGTGCCTGGATAAGAAGTATGAGGGAAAACATAAATGCCGGGCTGACTCAGGGCATGATCCGTGCGGCATTTGTCTTGAGGATACTTTTCCTTCGGGCTGTCAGGTCTTACCTTGCTCTCATAAGGTGCATTGGGAATGTGCAAAAGGCATGATTCGAAATAACGTCAAAACCTGCCCAATGTGTCGCCACCCTTTCTGCTCTCCTGCTCCAGAATGACACTCCCCGCCCCATTGTACCCGAGGGTATGGTATGACACGAAAGCAGAGTCGGCCTGCTTGTAACTGTAACAGATATGGAGGCAGACCCTGCGGCGGCGGCTTGCAGTTCCACCGTAAGCACCTGAAGGAGGCGGGATTACCCCTCAATTTCGATCAAACCGGAGAGTCAATATCCACAAACTGGTGCTCAATACCGGTCTGGTCGTGTAACCAGTTCGCTAATGCTTGCACCCCGTAGCGCTCAGTGGCGTGGTGGCCAGCACTGATGTAGTGAATGCCGTTTTCCCGGGCAAAATGCACGGTCGATTCGGAGATCTCGCCGCTGATAAAAGCGTCCACTCCCAGGCTCAGAGCTTTGTCGATCATGCTCTGGGCCGCACCGGTGCACCAGGCGATGGTGTTGATTGGGTGATCACTGCCGGCAATCAGCAGCGGTTCCCGATGCAGGGTCGTGTCCAGCTCCTGGCCCAACTCGGCCAGAGACATCTCCCTCCCGGTAGTTCCCCAGTTACCTATCGGGTTGGCGCCAGGCTCCATGCCGCCCAGTACCTGCCATCCCATGAGACGGGCCAGCTCGGCGTTGTTGCCCAGGGCTGGATGACCATCCAGAGGTAGGTGGTAGGCCACCAGACTGATATGGTTGGCCAGCAGGGTTTCAATCCGTCGGCGTTTGCTGCCAGTGATTACGGCATCTTCTCCGCGCCAGAAATAACCGTGATGAACCAGAATGGCGTCGGCCTGCAACGCTACGGCTTGGTCAATCAGTGCCTGACAGGCAGTGACGCCGGTAACGATTTTTCTCACCGGCGCATCCAGTGAGGCAGAGGCATCGACCTGAATGCCGTTAGGGCAGTAATCTTTGAATAGCCACGGTTGCAGCTCTTGATCCAGCAAGGCCACCATTTCTGATAATGTCATTTCTTTTGCTGCCACGGGTTCTCTCCAACGGTAACGGGCTGTTATATTACCAGCCATAAATTATGCCAGTGATTACGGCATCTTCTCCGCGCCAGAAATAACCGTGATGAACCAGAAT
>JAKROC010000352.1 GCA_024509075.1 Endozoicomonas sp. | reverse complement strand
TTTTTCCAGGCCGATAAGTCAGTTTTATCGAAATACAAATATGTGACTACTTATGTCTCTTATGGGTCGCAAGTGGGTTACAGGATTAAAACCAGCAAACAATGTAGGTACCAACCACATAGAGCTTATCGAAAGGCTCATCTCAAAAGCAGAAAGTACGGATTATAATGGTCTGGCGACGTTTGAAGCTCAAGTTTCGGAGTTAAAAAAGAAAGAAACACTGGCAAAACCACTGGGTGAGGGTAAACCTCAAATCGTTACTACTCAAGTAACGAAGTACCAGCGAGACCCAAGAGTAAAAGCCTGGATTCTGAAAGAAGCAAATGGCTACTGTGAGAGCTGCGATAATGAAGCTCCGTTTCTTACTTCAGGAGGAGAGCCTTTCCTGGAAGTACATCATTTAAAGCACTTAGCAGATGGAGGGTCGGATACGGTAAGTAACACTGTAGCCTGGCTATGTTGCGTTTAAGGGTTGAAGTGAATAAATTCCAAAATTTTATTGGCCAGCCGATCGATTGTTAGGTTCTCCATACCAGTCAAGGCTCTTCGCCACCCCAAATAGTGTGAAAGATATTTTGTGGCGGGGATATAAATGAGTTTTGGACGAAATGGTACGATGAGAAACTTGGTATTGAGGGTATTCAAAAACTAATTGATGATCAAGCAGATAAGTATGATTTAACTGGTATAGATGAAGCAATTTTGTTTTCTGATTACAGTGTTTAGTGAAAAAGTTGACAGGCAGGTAGCCATAGGTGATTTTCCTTGGCTGGTGTCTTTCGTAGTTGAGCGATCCTTTCGCTGCGCTCCATGTTGCTGGAAGCACTCAAGCGATAGAATCCGGAAAGGGCACGGGTTTCAGTCAAGCGATGTACCAGACTAATATCCCTAAAGGCATCTGAAAACCATGATTCGTAGTTCTGAATGGCGATTGGCTCAACCCTGAGTTGTTTTCGCTCTACTACATTCATTAATCGCTTAGTGTGCCGAGATAAATCGGCAAGATGTTAAGGGTGAAAGTCCCTGTGGGGTAAGACTGGCGGGTCGCCCCAGCCCCGAGTCATGCGCCGTATATCGTAAGGTATCCGGTGAAGCGTTGACAGGGGAACCTGTAGGCTAAGTATTGAGCTGCGAAATCCAATAATCCGAGGTGCTGATGTTGTTAAGCGATGCAGAAAGCAATATTGCAGGTTGCACTACACCGCAAGTGACCTGTGGGCCTCGCGCAGTCGGAGACCTTGTGCATGCAGGTACGCATCTTGTGCCCTCTTAATCTACAAGAGCCGGGAGATCCTGCTGGTTTCTCCTGTTTAGCCATAGGAGACGCAGTAGGGAAGGTTAATAGCCTACGCCTATTGTCGTCGGCAGGAAGTCGGACAAGCCCATAGTACCTGAGAAGCGCCGAACAAAGCAGAGAGATCTGTGGCGGAGGTTGTGGAGGAAAGGGGTTTGACCAAGAGGAATATCCAACAGGATGTCCGTGACCCGACTCAGCGCGGGAATAGCACTATGTCCAATCTGTTGGGTATACGTCAGGCTGCGGCAAAGGATCGTCGTTTACAGTTCACGGCCCTGTTTCACCATATTACACCTTATCTGTTGAAAGACTGTTTCTTTCAATTGACACGGAGGTCGGCAGCGGGGGTAGATGGTGTTACATGGCAAACCTATCAGCGGGATTTGGATAACCGGCTGGCATCCTTGCACGAACGATTACATAAAGGAAGCTATCGCTCCCGAGCGGCCAGAAGGATAATGATTCCGAAGGCTGACGGTGGTGAGCGTCCGATCAGTGTATTCTGTCTGGAAGATAAGATAGTCCAGCAGGCGGTAGTTAGTTCTCGTCCAAAAACGCATCAGGTAATCATAATTAGACTGTACGTACGTTTT
>JAKROC010000351.1 GCA_024509075.1 Endozoicomonas sp. | reverse complement strand
CCCGAATGTCTGTCAATACGATCCGATGAGAGAGGGAAAGCTCTTCATCCATGCTCTTCGTGGTTCCCTTCTTTTCAGAGCCTTTTGCGACAACCATTTTCGCAGGAATGATTGCGTATCAACGCTTTTGAGGGACAACCCGCCTGAAGGAGTGTCATCTTAAATTATTGACCGATTTATCTCTGTGCACTGGGTTCACCTTTATGTGTGTGCAGCGGTATTAGGCCGGTCGGGAACTTTATTTACAAATGACTTTCGAAAAAACAGTTGGATTTGATTTGCTGGTCAGTAGGCAGTGGTTTCACAAGTAGACAATTCAACGCTGTTAACTGTCGTAGTAAAGACGTTGTGATATTTTCAGCCCAAAGGTATTTAATTATGGATTCCCTCGCGTCACTCGCCCCACCTTCTTACTCGGATGCAGTGCTATCCGACTTATCAAAAGCAGACACTGTCAATGTGTCAGAACCGGCCGCTGAATCAGAATCGGCTCCCGGGCCTCGAGTTGATTACGGTGAAGACCCATTGGTCACTGCCTGTCGCAATAATGACCTGGGATTTCTGACGGACTTCCAGCAGCTCGCCAGGCGAGTAGACTATCTTTTCAGCAATAAAAACAAGGACAGTAAACTTGAAGAGTCGATCAGCCTTTTGCACGTTGCCTGTATCGAGAACAAGCCTCAGGTTGTGAAACTATTGCTCGAAGGGGGTGCGAACCCTGACATCAAGTTACCTAAATCAGGCCTTACACCCATTGAATTAGCTTGCACTAATAAACAAGTTCACCCAGAGCTGGTTCAGATACTGGCAAGTTACCTGTTTCCGCACCGGCTGGAAGTCAATGCAAGCCATAGCGTTACGGCTGCGGATTATCCAAATGACTTTACCCTTCTGCAGCTGGCCTGTCGTTGGCAAAATGTTCAGGCCATAAAGACCCTGTTGTCCAACCATGCAGACCCAAATCAGGTAGCGCAAGGCTGGAATACCCCCCCTCTGCACCTGGTCTGTGCTGCCAAAACGGTCGACAGTGAAACAGTGAGTAGTCTGCTTGAAGCAAAAGCCGACGTTGACATCCGCCATAAGGGTTCAACTCCACTCCACACCCTGTGTAAACGTAAAAATGGTGATGTGCAGGCATTACATGCTCTGTTAGCAGGGAAGGCCGATATCAACGCCGTCACACAAGAGGCAGTCACCCCTCTGATGCTTGCCATTCAGAATAATGCTCAGCTCGCCGACCTGCTGCTCACATATGACGGTATTAACATCAATAAGGCAGACCACTGCGGCCGGCAGGCAATCCACTATGCTGCCCAGTTTGGCCATGAAGCATTAATCAATGTATTGATGGACAAAGGGGCAGATGTCAACGCAAAAACTGACAAGGGCGTCACCCCCCTGCATCTGGCCATTCTGGAAAAAAACGAACCGGCGATCTACGCCTTGCTGGAACATGGTGCAGACACATCCATCAAAGCACCCGTCACCGCCTACTCACCTGCCGAGGCCCACTGTATCACCGCGTGTGCCTGCTTTACGGTGATATGTCCCTTGTTGCTTTTCTACCCCGTCACCAGCGGTCATTGTGATGATTTCTGGTTTGTGGAGAGGCCCATTTATGAGCGTCACGTCAGGAGGTACGGTCAGACGTACTGCCCTGATTACTGCGGGTTCTCGCCGATGGAAATGGCCGATGAAAGTTTGCAAGAGCAGCTGGCAAGCCGAATCGTAACAAGTCAGCCTGGAGGTTCGTCAAAAACGTCATGACCGGTCAAGCCATTCGTGAGCATTTGCTCATGAGTCTTTCGGTCACTCCATATAACAAAACAGTGTCGTTTATCACTAAGTAGTCACATATTTGTATTTCGATAAAACTGACTTATCGGCCTGGAAAAA
>JAKROC010000350.1 GCA_024509075.1 Endozoicomonas sp. | reverse complement strand
CAGGCTGAGCACAACAAAAGCCACCACCACCATACCCAAAGAATTAAGACCAAACTGAATACAAGTTTACAGTTCACTAATTTGGCTTTTTTGGCACATTTGTTGAGAAGATTATGAACAGCCTCTTAACGACATTGATCGCTTTTTGACAATGGATACAGGTAACTTGACTACAGCCATAAAGGACTCAAAAGGCAGAAATATATCAATCAACAGTTCTGATTCATCACCGTCTTCATTCACGCCGTGGTGCTTTAGGGGCACCCGACAAGGGGCGCGTAGTTCACATCAGATACTTCATGGCACACCGTGTTCGAGCAGTTGATTGAGTTGCTTGACCAGAGGGGCGCAAATTACGTCGCGACGCCAGCCAGTGAGTGAATCAGGCAAGCTGAACTGGTTATCTTCCAGCCAGCCGCGTAGCAGTAGCGTGGTCAGCTTGGCTGACATTAACAACGCTGGCGGCAATTCCAGCTCTGTTGCGCGCTCGATCAGCAGCGACTTGATCTGGCCACCTATTTCTTTGGCCGATTTCGGCAGGGGCAAGGGCAGCTTTTCCGGCCTTTGTGCTTCTGGCATTTGGCTGGCGTGGCGAATAATATCCAGTATTTTCTCACCGTGATGGCGGATAATAGTGGGCGTCATTTCAGGTGTTTTTTTCAGCGCCGCTGTGCTGGCGGGCTGAAATCTTGCCAGGAACCAAAGGCTGCCTTTGGGGATAATCCGATTGCGGGGGACGTCTTGCCGGCGTGCTGCTTCCTCGCGGAAGTGACACAGGCTCTTGAGCACTAGCAGTTGCTGGGGACGCAGTTGCCAAGCTTTTTTCACCTCTTTCCAGGCATTATCCGGGTCATAGGGCAGTACGTTTAGGGTCATGGCCAGACAATCATCTTCCAGCCAGGACTGTTTCGCTGCCAGTTGTTGCTTTAGCTGTTGGTAGACCGGCAGCAGGTGCAGCACATCAAGGCTGGCGTAACGTATTTGTGCCTCCGTTAGAGGCCTTTGACGCCAGTTGGAGCGGGTTTCGTCTTTGGGCAGGTCAATATTTAACAGTTGTTTTAGCAGTGCCTGATAGCCAAGGGAGAAGCCAATGTTGGCGAAAGCGGCTGCCAGTTGGGTGTCGAACAGGGGATTTGGTACAGTGTTGGTGAGCAGCTTGAATACTTCCAAATCCTCACCACAGCCGTGCAGTACTTTCACTATACGACTATCACCAAACAGTTTGGCCAGAGGTTGCCAGTCGCTGATCATCAGCGGGTCGATCAGAAAAACCTCTTGGCCGGTACTTACCTGAATCAGCCCCGGTTGCGGATAAAAGGTGTTGGTGCGGACAAACTCTGTGTCCAGAGCGATGGCAGCAAGCTTTGACCAGTGTTGGCAAAAATTTGCCAGCAACTGATTGTTGTCAATCCAAACCGGCTCCGAAGTCAGAGCCTCCGGTGGCAAAGAGTGCATATCAGCGGATTCGTAGCAAAAGAGTGATTATAAACAGTGATCCATGGTTCTTGATAGACCACAGTCGTCCTTACCGGAAGGTGGGATACACAGGAAAAGCGGTCAGGTAAGGGCAAGCCGACGGCTGCCGGCTTTATGTGAGCACGATGAAGAGTGGTTCAGATGAACAACAATACACTCAATGATGGGCGCGCAGTACTTCAATGCGCTGATCCAGCGGTGGGTGGCTGGAAAACAGCGCTGCCATCCCGCTTGCTCTTCCGCTACGAATGCCAAAGGCAGTCATGGTTGCGGGCATGGCACTCGGTTCTTCATATTCCCCGCGCAGGCGCTCAAGGGCAGCAATCATGTCATTGCGGCTGGCTAGTGCGGCACCTGCCTCGTCAGCCCGGAACTCACTGCTTGCTCTTGAGCGCCTCAACTTCCTGCTGCATGTTGGCAATGAGCAT
>JAKROC010000035.1 GCA_024509075.1 Endozoicomonas sp. | reverse complement strand
AATCCACACCCCGCTCCTTGCTGATAGGCATAAACTGATCACTCAGGCTGCGCCAGATATCCCCCAGCAAGAAATCCTCCTGAAAGATATTCAGCTCCCCCGCCTCGGCTTTGGACATATCCAGAATATCTTCAATAATTTCCAGCAACTCGTTGGCACTGTTGAAAATTATCTGCACCGAGTGCACTTGGTCAGCGCTCAGGTTGCCGTCCTGATTGTCGGCCAGAATGCTGGCCAGAATCATCAGGCTGTTCAGCGGCGTACGCAGCTCATGGGAAACATTGGCCAGAAACTCCGACTTGTGCTGGCTGACCTTTTCCAGCTCGGCGGCCTTGTCTTGCAAGCGCTGGTTGACTTCCTGCAAAGTCTTTTGTTGCGTCCTGAGGGTGTTTCGTGATTCCAGTAAGTGCTGGTTGTTGGCCTGAAGCTGGGCGGTGCGCTCTTCGACCTGTGCTTCAAGACCCTGGGCCAGCGTTTTTAACTCTTGATTACGGTAGAACAGCTCTCTGGTTTTCTCTTCGGCAATTTTCTCTGCCTGTAGACGAGCCTTCTTTTCCCGCTCATACCGTTTTTGCCAGGCCGCTTCATCCATATGCGCTCAACCCTTTGCAGTTAATCGTTCAGCACCAGATGAAAGTATGCTTCAGTTCCACTGTCGTTTGCTGGCTGAAAATCAATGGCCAGGTTTTCATTAAAATACTTACCGGCACCGATGATTAACCCGTGAGCCAGCACAGCAAACGGACGATGGGATTGATAGTGCAATTGCATCTGACGCTCATCGACGACAGTGCAGGACAGCGTTGGCGGATTGGCATCCGGATACAACTTCTGCACTTCCATATGAATGTAGTCCTGCACCTTGGTCAGAATCTCAAACGAGTTACTGACATCAGCAAAAAATTCCGGATGCACCTCACTGAAACGCCCGAACAGGTACTCACCAAAGGCCAGTTGCAAGTCATTGGCATGAGCCCCCGTAACGGCACTGAGCTCAGTCACCAGTTGCAGGACCTCATGGTGTGAGTATGTTCCCAAAGAGGTGTAACTTCCGCCAGAAGGCAGCTGCGCAGCGGCAATAATCTGTTCTGCTACTTCAACGGAAAATCGTGTTTCCACCATTTCGATCAGTTCAGCAAAAATAATTCCTTTCATTGTCCGGTACTCTGGTGGCAATGCTTTTTGTTATCGGAAAACGTTGTCCTGAAATGAACTTAATGTCCCATATAACGGTCTCAGGGTAGTAGCAGAGAACTTTTTTCACCCTGAGTAGCGTCAAAGGGCCTTAGTGTCGCGCCTCGTTCAACGCAAACGATGATGCAAATCTTCCAGGCATTTCCTTCGTAAGTAGGGTTAACCAGATAGAGAAAAAAATGGACTATAACTCACGAATTCTTCTCACCTCTTCTCAGTATCAGAACGAAGTCAGTTCAAGAAAATTTGCCTGGTACCTTCGCAATCACCCCTACCAGTCAGCAGTGCTGCACTCGCTGGCTCTGCCGGTCTTTGGTGCCTGGAAGGTAGGGCACTCGGGCGCGCTAGGCATCTGTCGCTATCTTGCCGGCAAGAATGACCAGGGAGCAGTCATGAGGCCCCAACGCTTGTCAGATCGCCATGTTACCGAGCTGCACCGACCGGAGGAAAGCCGGCAATCGACACTGACTGATCGTTTTAGCTGTCTTACCGGACTGGTCATGGTCGGCAGTTTACTGGCTGGCTGCTACAGCTTCCCGACTGTTGCTCTTCTTTACTTCAGTACCTTCACGGCTCTGCAGTCGCTTGATTCATTTGTTAATGGTGAGTCGATGTTCATGTCCCGGGCCTTCCGTCGGCTGTTCATGGGTGCTAATACCCCTGCGATTCAATTCACTGCTCTGGAGCAAGTATCTGAGTTTATGTGTATCGCCGAGGGTGATTGTGTCGCACCGATTAATTTCCCACAAAATCTGCTTCCCTATCTCTCAGAGCATGAGCAAGAGACGCTTTTGCAATATCTCAGCCAGATGGTTAACTCCGATGAATTTATTTATACCAGTGGCGAATCGCGTCAGGCACTGGTTTTTCGTATTAATGAACTGCTTACCAATGCGCTGACTGACCCGCTGTTGAAGGAATCCATATTAGGCCGGATGCACGATAGTATTAGTGGCTGTTCTGATCATGCCCTGCTGACATTGAGTGAACTGGAAACTTTATTCACGCTGTACCATATCGAAGAACTTATTGCCTCACAGGGTATTGAGGAAGATGATCTATTGAGGATCGCCAAGCAAATGTTCTTTTTTGAGCAGGTGCGCAAATATTCCATCGACTTCCACCGCAGGCAACCATTCCCTCCCGAAGGCGGCCACATTGAAGTGGAAAACACCTTTCACGTATTGCTGCGTGACTCTGCTGAACACCCATTACCAACATCGATCCAGCGGGTGGGCAATGCCACTAAAAGCACCATGCCTTTGGTGACCAGAGAGGATCTGGAAGCGCTCAAAGCCCACCTGACTAAAGCATTTACTGAGCAGATTGACGCATTTATGGAAGGCTGGAGCCCTTGGCAAAAGTACCAGCGTAGCCAGTCAGTAACGCCTTATGACAGCATGGCTACCGTCTTGATGCCCTCTGGCGAGCACCCGGTTTGCAACATATCCAAAGAGCCACCCGACGAACCGGTGATGCTTAATGGTGTTGTCTATGACTACCCCTGCCTAAGGAGATGGTTCATAAACGAGGGGGTAGATCCGATCCTGCGCAACAAGATGGATTGGAGTGGTGTACTCAGAGTGAGCCTGTCAGGCGACATTAAATCGCCTGACGAAGCCAGAAGTGATTAGTCGATCACATGAACGGAAGAGGTATTGGTGGTACCAGATTCAACCAAAGCACCGGAAACCATAACCACTACGTCGCCAGGCTGAGCCAGGCCTTGTTTCACAGCCAGCTCTTTACCGAGTTTGTAGAATGCGTCAGTGTTTTCCTGTTGTGCCACCAGGCTGGTGAAAATGCCTTTGCTCAGGTTCAACTGGTTAGCTGTCTTCTCAGAGGAAGTGAGCGCCAGAATCTGAGCCTTAGGGAAGAACTTACGCAGTGAGCGAGCGGATTTACCCTGCTCGGTAGCAACGATGATCAGCTTGGCCGCCAGAATGTCAGCGGTTTTAACTGCACCACGGCAAACTGCCTGGGTTATGCTGCGGTAGTTGTCGATCTCAATATCGAACTCTTCAACACGCAGTTCCATGCTGACATCGGTGCTGTTACAAATGGTGGCCATAACCGCAACCGCTTCAGCTGGGTATTTGCCTTTGGCACTTTCGCCAGAGAGCATTACCGCATCGGTGCCGTCCAGAATGGCATTAGCCACATCGCCTGCTTCGGCGCGGGTTGGGCGAGGATTCTTGATCATGGAATCCAGCATCTGGGTGGCGGTGATAACAGGCTTGC
This sequence comes from Endozoicomonas sp., assembly GCA_024509075.1. Lineage (GTDB taxonomy): Bacteria > Pseudomonadota > Gammaproteobacteria > Pseudomonadales > Endozoicomonadaceae > Endozoicomonas. The sequence goes on along the minus strand of JAKROC010000035.1, from coordinate 17,965 downwards.
GTGCGCGGTTACACTTGTGGATCATCATCTTCTGGGCGAAGATGACCTGATCAACCGGGATTTCTACGCCCAGATCACCACGGGCAACCATGATGCCATCAGAAACTGCGAGAATCTTATCAAAATTGTCCACACCTTCCTGATTCTCGATCTTGGAAATGATCTGGATTTCCTGGCCACCGTTAGCATTGAGCAGTTCACGAATCTCTTTTACATCGCTGGCTTTACGGATGAAAGAGGCCGCAACAAAGTCAACACTCTGCTGGCAGCCGAAGACAAGATCAGCCTTGTCTTTGTCAGACAGAGCAGGCAGGTTCACTTTAACGCCTGGCAGGTTGACACCTTTGTTTTCACCCAGCTCGCCATTGTTTTTGACTTCACAGATAATTTCTTGTGCCCTGACTTCTTTAACTGCCAACTCGATCAAGCCGTCGTCCAGCAGAACCGTATTGCCCGGTTTCAGATCTTCAGTCAAACCGGCATAGGTAACTGCTACACGAGTGTTGTCGCCCACTACAGAAGTGTCAGTGGTCAGCGTGAACTGCTGGCCAGCTTTGAGCGCAACGTCCTGGCCGCCTTGCAGCTTGACGGTACGAATCTCAGGGCCTTTGGTGTCCAGCAAAATGGCAACACGCTTGCCGGAGACAGCCATGACTTCGCGCAGACGGGTGATACGGGCACCATGCTCGTCAAAGTTACCATGAGAGAAGTTCAGCCGCATCACGTTCATGCCATTATCGACCAGCCTGGTCAGCATTTCGTTGGATTCAGACTTAGGGCCGATGGTACAGACGATCTTGGTTTTTCTCACTGGAATTTCTCCATCAGAGTGGGGGGCTAGCGAATTGTCCGGGACTATACTGGGTTCTGATTCATACGACGATGGCAAAAAAGTCTGAAAACCATTCAGGCACCGCCACTTCCACAAGGATTGACGGAGCCACTCGCAGTAAGTCTCCTGAATTGACTTGTTGGCGATCAGGTCAAGAAATTTCCGGTCGCTCTGACTGGGTGCGAATATTACCGCAAAAATGGCAGAAAACCTTGGCCTTTTTGTGATTAATTTGCTGCTTTTGCTCAGTAATTACCGAAACAACTATCAAAGCCAATCAACAATAATGCTTAACAATATGCGCAGATAACACATCCTGACAACAGGCAGTGCCAGACCATGCCCAGAGCAGGAAACCATGATCGGTCTGATCCGCCCCTGAAGGTCAGGGTCGCGCCTGGTTTTTGCTCAATGTGAACAGGCATTTTTGAAGTCTGAAAAAAGATCATTTTGTCTGATACTTGAACTTTGGCACGCAAAGCGAGTCACATGTCGGGCTGCATTGATATACCCGCCACCTTTCAAGTTACTACTTGCTTCGCACTCCGGTGTAGCTGTCCGGGTTCATTGCCAGGTAGCAATTAAACATTGCAAATTTCAAGAATAAAAAAGGAAACGCAAGGTGTGTTTCCTTTTTCAAGAATAACGAGAGGAGCGCAAGGCATGCTTCATTCCCCAGCCGAGCCCAATACAAAATCTGGACAAAACCCAGCAATCGCTCGTGCTGCTGACAACCCCGGGCGACCCCAAGAGTTGCCAGGTTCGTCGAGTGGGCGGACTGTCACTAACCACAAAGCCTTCTTTCAGCTTCAGGCAAACCAACCTGCAACGACAGCTTTTCAGGTAAGCACAGACACAGAAAAATCCACCTCATCAACAGCTCTGACAACTCGTCAAGTTGAAACGCCAGAGCCTGTCACTGAGCAGAAATCTCAGGCTCAAGACGGCGAGTTAACCCTTGATGAATTAAAACGTCATCGCGGGTGCAGCGCTGACGAACACACTGATGAATGCTGGAATGATACCCGTTGGGATGAGTTGAATAAAACTCGCAGGACTGAACTGGAGAACAGAATACTGGCTGGCGAGTATTGCCCCATGGATGTTGCTGTCAATTTAGAGGTGGCCCACGGCAAGTATCTGTTTTCACAATGCAACTATAACAGTTCAAACATGGGCTTCGGGTACAGCAATAATAAAATTACCAGAAGTAGCGACAACAAAGTCCTGATGGACATAAAGACAAATATTTCCATGTCCAGATGCTGTTACTTCGCAAGTAATGGTGAGGACTGGTTCATGTCTGGCCACTCTTACATGGCCCCTGTCCTGGTCAATCTGACGACCGAAAAAACCTATGAACAGCGCGGTGATCACTACTGTCCCTTCGAGCTGATCTGGTCTTCAGTCGAGGCCAGCCCTGACGGTAATACCTTGCTTGTAGCAGGCTTGGTTTGGGGAGGATTTCCCTGCGAGTATCGGTTCTACGATTTTTCTCGTCCTGAGCAGGGGTTCAGGCTATTGCCTGCTCAGTCTTTGCTGGCACTGCCACCTGAGAAGACCGGTAAATTTGCTCCCGTTTGGGGTAAAGACCAGGATAACAATACCACAGTGACTCTTGCCATAGCCTGTGAGGACGGTGACGACAGTGACGACGAAGAAATTCATCCGAGTGCAGAGCAGGTTACTCTGCGTCGCGAGGGAAATCAGATGGTTGAGTTTGACAGGAAGCTGGCAGAGCCAAAGCAACCTGGGCAATAGGTTGCGTTTGTGTCTGATTTTTTACGCGGCCCCAGCACCCGAATGTTAAGACAACTGCTTCGACAAGTTAATCGGGAGCATGAATGTGTATACCTCCTTGGGCAAGTCTGTATCGGAAGTCACAACAAAATTTGGGCAGTGCTCAACACGCGCTGAGGCTGAAGACAATTCCGGGCTGCCGGGCTGTGGGATCACCGGCAAGAATCGCAAAGCCTTCTGTCACTTCAGGGTAAGTCAATCAGTAGCGACGGATTCCCAGGTAGGTACCGTAACCGAAAAGACTACCCAGCCAACAACTCTGGCCATGCGGGAGGTGAACGCACAAAAGCCTGTCACTGAAGAGAGACCCCAAGCCCATGACGGCAGGTCAAAACGTGATAAGTTAAATCACGACGGGTGCGAATATGGTGGCATTCACACTGATGCCTGCTGGAATGATCCCCGGTGGGATGAATCGAACGAGACCTGTGAAGCACGCCTGGCAGACAGGATAGCTTTTGGTTGTTACAGCTTGCAGGAGAGAAAGCAGGCTGAAATTTTTGATGGAAAATATCGGTCTGCCTGTTGCTGCTACCATGACCAGCTCGTAAACCACAGCTACTGTAACTTTAAAATCACTAGATGCAGTGACGGCAAGACGCTGGTGGATATGAACAAAACTGGCTCTCTGCCCTTGTGGGACTTTTTCAGGCGCAATGGCGAAGATTGGTTCGTGATCTTTACCGGCTCCCCTGTCCTGATCAACCTGACTACCGAAAAAACCTTTAAACAGCGTGGTGATCATTTCTATCCGGATGATCTGGCCTGGCATTCGGTCGAGGTTAGTCCAGATGGTAATACTCTGCTTGCCACTGGCAACGTCAATGAAAACGATTACCATGGTCACGTAGTAATTCAGTTCTTTGATTTCTCTCACCCTGAGCAGGGATTCAGACAATTGACTACGGATTGGCTTGAGGAGCCTGATTGGGGTGATGAGGATCCCGAATGGGATACAGACCAGGATAACAACACCACCGTAACGCTTGTTAAAGCCCTTGACAGCGATGATGATGAAATCAGCTGTGACGATAATGGTTTCCTCTTTGCGTCCCGTAAATACCTTCCACCCGGCCATCGGGTTACTCTGCGCCGTGAGGGTAATCAGATGGTTGAAATAAGAAGAGAGCTGGTAAAAGCCCGGACACCGGTAGGAGGGTCGTTACCCCCTTCAACCCAGAGCCACGCCTCTCCTGCGTCCGGTGAGTAGTTCAATCATCCTGGTGCCCGGACACTTTCTGAATCATGACATGCCCCAGCCATGCGGTTACACTGTCCGCTACTTTGTTCGGATCCATGTATGAAGAACCTGACCGTTGTGGAGCTGGTTTATAAAGACGACGCCAGCAGTTATTTTGATTGCATTGTTCATCTCCCCTATTCGTGTTTTTTCGACAGTTCTGTCTATGATGGACAACACAAGACATACGGAAAGACCGCAACTGGTCGCTATGACATCATGACGGCTGAGCCGGCCAGATACTTCACCGTGACTGCTGACGGAGATCTGCTCGTTCGTGACCTGAACGCAGGCACAACACGCATCTGTGCATATCAGGGGCCATTGGACATATTAACGACTGAGCTGCAAGCGATGAGCCAGGTTGACCCTGAGGGCCTGCCCTTCGCCGGTGGCATTGCCGGTTTTTTGGGGTACGAGCTGTGCGAGCAGTTTGAGCACATCCTTCACCGGGATGTTAATACACCCCAACTGTCGTTGGGTCTTTATCACTGGGCACTGATCGTCGATCACCAGGAGGAACGTTCCTTGCTGGTATTCCACCCCGATGTCTCCTGCCCGTTGCAGGAAAAGATTCTCAGGCTTGTGGCCAATGATCCTGGCAGCAACCGCAAAAAACGTGGAAACAAACCTTTCCAGCTGCTGGCCCCGTTTGCACCAACCCAGTCCCGCAGCAAGTACCAGCAATCTTTCAACCGGATTCAGCAATACATCAGTGCTGGTGACTGTTATGAGGTCAACCTGACCCAGCAGTTCACAGCCCCCTTTGGTGGCTGCAGCTGGGAAGCGTACCGATACTTGCGCACTGTGACTCAGGCTCCCTACTCTGCCTACCTGAGCCACCCGGATTTTGCCATTCTCAGCCATTCGCCAGAGCAGTTTCTCCGGCTTAAAGATGGCAAGGTAATTACCAACCCAATCAAGGGAACCCGGCCGAGAGGTACCACGCCAGAAGAAGATGAGGCCATTGCCCGGGAGTTACAACACTGCCCGAAAGATCAGTCTGAGAATCTGATGATTGTTGACTTGCTGCGCAACGACCTTGGCAAGGTGTGTAAAATCGGGACAGTGTCAGTGCCGCGGTTATTTGCCCTGGAAAGTTACACCAATGTACATCATCTAGTCAGCACCGTAACGGGCGAGCTGGCCGATAAACACGACGCTTTCGATCTGTTGGCCAGCACTTTTCCTGGTGGTTCCATCACTGGTGCCCCGAAAATACGTGCCATGGAAATTATTCGTGAGTTGGAACCGGTAGCGCGATCGGTGTATTGCGGTTCCATTGGCTATATCAGCACTGACGGAACCATGGATACCAGCATCGCTATCCGGACCATCTTAGCCAAAAACGGCCAGTTGCATTGTTGGGGTGGTGGTGCCATTGTCGCCGATTCGAACTGGGAGTCTGAATACCAGGAGTCCGTCACCAAAGTGAGCAATCTGATGAGCGCACTTGAATCATATCCATATAGCAACGAACTGTCTCTTCACCATGAGGAAGACGTCTGTTTACTGTCTGACATGTCGTGAACTTTCTGCCAACAGTTGCAGTCCAATTCTTGGTCAAAAAACTCTTGCAGGGAGGCTATGTGCTCAACCAGATAGTGCCGACAGGTCTTTTTGCGTCAGTCAGTGAGTTTGGTTACACGTCCGGCTCTGACGATGCCGGGCAGTTGCCTGCATCCCCACCCAGTGGCGTGCAAAAAAAACTCAGCCATTACCACTGCACTCATTACGTCAGTCCCAACACCCCGGAAAGTTCCGGTTTTGGCGACATTTTTCAAAAGATCAGCGACCTCATCATGAACAACGACACCGTTTGTCTGTCGGATTATCTTAACCAGACTGATGTTGTCACATCCATTAAACGCTCCGCCACCGATGAGAAAAAAAAGCTGGCTCAGTTACTGTACAAAGACGCCAGTTATGGCCACGCCCGCAGCGCATTTGACACAGATGCCGGTTATCACCTGGCGGTACAACCGACCTCAGATCAGTACATGGTTGCAGCTATATGCTCCTTAATGGAAACGTACCACAATCACAACAGCCAAAAGTCGCAAACGTTCATTGTTCGCCGTCCAGATTATTTCAACCATGCCCACCATGTGGCCACCCTGAAGAGGGAAAAGGCTTGCCACACCCCCCAACACTTTGTCGATAACGCCATCGGCATGACGGCAGAGTTCCGGGAGTATTTTCGCGTTCACGCTGAAAGAACCACCGGGAATTTTGCCAAACCGTGTCCTGTTTGTTTTGTCTACACTACCGATGCAAAAGCCCATGCCCGGATTTTTCACCCCCAGGGGCTGGCTCGGGTAGGCAAGAATGAGACACCAAGCCAGCAGGTTTTCTCTGAACAGTTTTTACAATTATTGGACAGCCCACACTTGTCGGCGCGGGTAAAAGAGCGTCTGTTCCCTCCGATGCTGTATCGTCTGTTTGACAAAGTTGGTTGCGATTATGCGGCATTAACACTCGGTGCGCAGTTGCTGCCTGAGGCGTTTCTCAGTGAGAGATTGTGTCGCAGTCTTGACCTGTCAAGCAAATATTGTATCGCCCATATGACAGACTGGATTGCCAGGCAAGCACCTGAAGATAGTGAAGCGATTGTCGGCTGCACCAGATCACTGGTTAATTTCGCCACTAACATCCCGGCATTGGCCCTGATTGGAGCAGAAATCAAGGCGATTTTGCAACAACGGCAGGTTGCCATACCCCATGGCACGGTTGCAGAGCGATATTTGGTAAAAAAGTTTGCTATGCCAATATCGTTAATTCACGCTATGGAAAAGCTGGATGACATCAGGGCAAGCTTACTGGCGGTCAATATATCCGAAGAGCCTACCTTGGGGTATCTGGCTGGCAGGGGCGGCGGTGAGAACTTTTTCTCCCGTACTGCCATACGGGACGTGGTTCGTCTGGCCATGAACGCCGTCAGTGCCCGTAAGGGGAGCGACATACGGCCGGGCTCCTCACCGATGTTTATTGGCCATGTCCCGCAAGAGTTTGCTGATGGGATTGCAGCAAAGGACGGCTTTCTCGACTGTAACTATGCAGGGAACTTCCTGCATGGCAAGTACTCTCACACGCTGGCACTCACCTGTATGGCATATCAGGCGGGGTTAACCCGGCAGCTTCTGGCTACCATAATCAACAGCGATTTGTGGAACAGAATGCTCGATCAGAACCCCCACAGTATGGTCGATACTGAACGAGAGTCGCCTGTTATGCCGCTAATCAGGCTCAATCGCACCAAATCGGTGTTATTCAATCATGCGCCTTATAAGCTCCACGCCTTGCTCACTACCGGGCAAATTTCTGCCGGCCTTGAGGAAATTGCCATCGTAATTTCTCACTCTTACGGGCAGGATCGCCTGTTAAGCCAGTTTGCCAGTCGAATGGGGATGCCTGAGTCCCTGACGCTGGAGATGCTGGCACGTCTGGCCGACGACATCAGAGTGTTGGAGTTGGTATTGGCCACAAAGCATCTGAACTCCATGGAGCAGGTCAAACACGCTCAGAGTGGCATTGAAGAAGAATTGCACAATCCGGGAGTTATCCATTGCTATCTGAGTGACGGTACACCAAGTATTGGTAACTTCCCCAGCAGCGACTCTCAGCTGGAGAGAATAAAGGCGAAAAAGTGCCTGGCAAGAAAGTGCCGGGTACTGGGCATTGAACTTCCCGATGATGGGTTCGTTCGCTCAAATGGAAAACTCATCGAGATTGCCACTGAGCATGACATTGACAAATGTCATGCTTTTGTGGTTTACCCGCCCAGCACAAAAACGTTCACGCAGATTTCCCATCCGGCCCATTAGTCGCTATTGTCAGTAACGAATGGGTTGTGCAAACCGAAAAGCCGCTCCGGTTGCGAGGTAACAATTATGAAGATTACCATGGTGATCAAAGTCATGATCGATGGGACGCTGTGCCAAAAGTGCCAGCAAGTACATGATCACATGAGAAGCCTGGGTCACCTTGAGCACATTGACCAGATTGTCACCGCATCCGATGACAACCCGAACAGTACAGGCAATTTGCTGGCCGTAATGTTCCAGGTGGACAACGCGCCATTTTTTATCGTTGAGGAAGAAGGCCAGGAACCGGTTATTTACACCGCTTACTTGAAGCTGGTCAGAGACGTGTTAGCCGGACGCAAGCTAGCGACTGGGTAATTGCACTTGGGTGAACAGCTCATCCACCTCGGCCTTGTTGTGCAGGGAAATGGCCTCTTGCACAATGCCTTTAGTCAGGTGGGGGGCAAACGAAGCAATAAAGTCATACATAAAGCCACGCAGAAAGGTTCCCCGACGAAAACCAATCCGAGTGACGCTCGGCTCAAACAGATGTTCAGCATTGAGCGACACCAGGTCAGAATCCAACTGCGGGTCGTAAGCCATCTTGGCAATGATGCCTACCCCCAGCCCGAGACGAACGTAGGTCTTGATCACATCGGCGTCGGTGGCGGTAAAGACGACTCTGGGTGACAAGCCTTCATTCATAAACGCTTCATCAAGCTTGGAGCGGCCAGTAAAACCAAAAACGTAAGTTACCAGGGCAAAGCGGGCGATATCTTGCAAAGTCAGCCCGGAGTTCTGTGCTAGCGGGTGCCCTCTTGGAACCAGCACACAGCGATTCCAGCTATAGCATGGCATCATGACCAAATCATTAAATAACTCAAGCGCTTCTGTGGCGATGGCAAAATGCACTGACCCGTCGGCGGCCATTTCGGCAATTTGAATGGGCGATCCCTGGTGCATGTGCAAGGCAACATCAGGATACTGGCTGATAAACTGCTGGATGATGCCTGGCAGCGCATAGCGGGCCTGAGTATGGGTGGTGGCGATGGAGAGGGAGCCTTTGCGCTCGTCACTGAACTCCTGGGCGACTTGCTTAATGGACTCTACTTTACGCAGAATTTCTCCGGCAGTATCAATGATTTTTTCGCCAGCCGGTGTGATACGGGTCAGGTGCTTACCGCTGCGGGCAAACACCTCCACACCAAGCTCATCTTCCAGTAGCCGGATCTGTTTGCTGATTCCGGGCTGAGAAGTATATAGACTCTGCGCAGTAGCCGATACATTGAGGTCGTGGTGGGCAACCTCCCAGATATAGCGCATTTGTTGCAGCTTCATTGACGGCCTCCGGTCAGGCAATTTGTGCTGACAAAATGATCAGAATGAAACGTTCCATAAAGCCAAACAGTGAACTCAGCTGGTCTCCAGCAAATATCAGTCAATCCGGGCGCAACACAGGTCGCTGGTGGCCGTCGATTATTCTGCGGGCACACCAGAGCCTCCGTAGTCATTTTTTAACATCATGTCAGTTTTATAACTGTATATCATAGGTTGGATAAATTCTGTCGCTTTTGAGCATATAATGTGACCGATCGCGTTACTGATTACTCAGCGCAGCAACAACACCAGTCACGTAGGATACTGGTCAGTTGATACAATGATTTTGCCGGTATTTTTTTATCAGAAGCGCTGATTATAGCCCGATACTAACACTATGCTTTGCGATAATGATTATCCGAATTCATGCCATGGAAAGTGGGGTGGATCCTGTTATGCAGGTTATTTGCGGGGATTTTTTCCATGTGATTCGGCTGCCCTTGGGCTGCTTGTGCAAGCTCAAGCAGCCAGCAAACAGTTCAATCTGCCCGCCCTGCTAACCTGGTGGCGGCGACAGGCATTATGGTGTTCACTCGTGAACTACTCGCCCCTGAAGGAGCGAGTTTCCCTGCATGAACAGGGATGGTCACCCCAATGCCGATGGTGTGTTCTTCCTGGATTTCATGTTGCTACGCGGCGATAATTGAGCGAAGCTTTTATGCCCTCGGGTGTCGGGAGCGTAAAGATACTACGTGACCGGGGTGAGCGAACACAGCCAACAAAGTAGCAACTTGAAAGGCGACGAGTATAACGGTGCAAACGTACAAACAGAGTAATACTTTCTGGCGAAAGTGCTGTAATAGCGGTTCTGATTTATTTAATCGGCCTTGTTTTCCGGTAATGGTTCCAGGAACGGCTGATACTGTATTTTATTGATCAACCAGATTTTTGCCCCAGCCGGAGCGTGCACCAGTACTTCATCGTCGACCTGTCGTCCAATCATTGCCCGGGCCATGGGTGAATCGATGGTGATGTGATTGTTCTTGACATCAATTTCATCCGCCCCAACAATACGACACCGAATAATTTCTCCCTGATCATCCTCCAGCTCTACCCAGGCACCAAAAAAGGCTTTGCCCTCCTGCTCAGCGGAATAATCCACCACCTTTAACACTTTCAGTCGTTTACTGAGGTAGCGAATGCGCCGGTCGATCTCCCGCAGCAGTCGCTTACCTTCTTTGTATTCGGCATTTTCACTGCGATCACCCAGAGCGGCCGCCTCAGAAACAGCCTGGGTAACTTCGGGGCGTCTGACCCGCCAAAGGTGGTGCAGCTCTTGCTCCAGCTTCTCTTTGCCGGCGCGGGTAATCAGGGGAGATTTCATCGGGTAGACCGTTCGCAAGTGGAAAACACAGCCCGTCAGCAAAGCCGTATTTTCTCCACCAATAAAGCATCACTTGTAAAAAGCGTTCTCTGTATTACTGTGATCGGTGACGTCGCGCACGCCCTTCAGTTCCGGAATGCGCTCCATCAGCGTCTTTTCAACACCATCTTTCAGGGTCAGGTCCACTGCCGCACAGCCCTGGCAGCCACCACCAAACTGCAACACAGCAATGCCATCGTCCAGTTCCACCAGTGAGACAACGCCGCCGTGAGAGGCCAGCCCGGGGTTGATTTCCATTTGCAGATAATAATTGACCTTCATGTCCAGCGGGCTGTCATCATTAACCTTGGGCAGCTTGGCATTGGGTGCTTTGATGGTGAGCTGACCGCCGAGTTTGTCTTCGGCAAAATCCACCACGGCTTCGTCCAGGAACGGCTCACTCACCCCTTCCACGTGGCAGTCAAAGTACATCAGTTCCAGTTTAAGATCGTCCTCTTTCGCCTCGCCGGGCTTGCAATAAGCCAGGCAGGTTTCGGCATAAGGGGTGCCGGGGTTGCTGACAAAAAGACGAACGCCAGTGCCCTCAACACCTTGCTTTTCCAGTAACTGGGCCAGGTACTTCTGTGCAGCTTCAGTAAATGTAATGTTCAATGCAACAGTTCCTCTGGTTAACTCTCAGGCCTATTCTATGCCATTGTGCTGGCCATTGGCAGCCATCACACTTAACACGCTGATTTGGTTTTATTTTTCTGGGTTATGGGCGAGAATATGTGCCACTTTACGTAGCGACAAATGAGATTCAGCAATGCAAGAAACTATCAGCATCCTGGGGTGTGGCTGGCTGGGTATGCCTCTGGGCGTGCGCCTGGTTAACAATGGCTATCGTGTTAAGGGTTCTACCACCCGCGAAGAGAAGAGGCAAGCCATCATCGCAGCCGGTATGGAGCCTTATGTTATTGATCTGTCGCCAGAACCTGAGGGCGATATAGAGTCATTTCTCGATACCGATATTCTTTTTATCAATATCCCACCAGGTAAAGGCGATGGTTTGCCAGGATTTTACCTGCGCCAGATGCAGGTATTACTCAAGCGTGTGGAACAATCCAGAGCCAGTAAGACCATCCTGATCAGTACCACCGGGGTGTACCCGCAAAATAACTGTGAAGTGACAGAAAACGACGCAGTTCGTATTGAGTCGCCGTTTATGGACACGCCCTGGCTGGATGTTGAAGACCTGTTCACCAGGCATGCCGGACTGACAACCACCATTGTGCGTTTTTCCGGCCTGATTGGTGGTGAGTATCAGCCTGGCCGTTACTTTTCCGGTCGTGAGCTTGGCGGTGCCGATGATCCGGTCAATATGATCCACCGGGAGGACTGCCTGCGCATTATCGAGCAGATCATCGGCAAAAATATTTTTGGCGACGTTTTTAATGCTTCTGCCGATGAGCACCCCACCCGGCGCCAACTCTACACCCGCTCCTGTGAAATCCTGGGCATGGAGCCGCCAGTCTTTGTTGACCAGCCCATGCCCTACCGGCTGGTCAACTGTGATAAGTTAAAAAAAGCTCTTGGTTATCAATTTGTTTACCCTGATCCCCTGACCGCCCTGGAAAAATAACCAATGCATGCCCTGATATCAGTCAGGGTGCTTCTGCCGACCGATATCCGCTCTCGGGGAAGTGGCAATTTGATTCAGTCCTGAGCGGCGTTAGAGTGCGTAGCATCCGCCCTTTGACTTCAATCAGGATGAACAGGATACGGTGGTATCTTTTTGCTTACCTCTCTTGAAGACGGTCAACCCTGAAATGTCTGACTTGTACCGGTTGAACGACAATCGATGTAAAGTTAGCGGAATAATAGAAACGATAATCGTCAACATGATCAAGCAAATTTCTGACCACAGAAGCCCGACCAGGGAGTTTCTGCGCAACCTTTGGCAGTTGGCCCTGCCCATTTCCCTGCAATCGATGATGTTTTCATTGCTGGGGCTGATTGATATTTTCATGGTATCTCTGCTTGGCGAAACGGAAGTGGCTGCAGTGGGAATGGGTAACCGCATCTTCTTTTTCAATCTGATTGTCATTGCCGCCTTCGGCAGTGGCATGAGTATCCTGGCCGCCCAGTACATTGGTGCGCATAATATGGACGGCGTACGTCGGATACTGGTGCAAACCATTGTGGCCGCACTGGTCACCACTACCCCCTTTGTTATCGGCTATCTGTTCTTCCCTGATGTGGTTATGGGATTAATCAGCGATGATCCTACCCTTACCTCACTGGGCAGCAGTTACCTGGTAATCACCGCACCGTCGTTTTTATTTGTTGCTGTTACCGTTCCTCTGGAAACGCTGCTACGCACTAATAATGATGCCAAAACGCCCACCCGCATTGGTTTCATTACCATTTTGCTCAATGTGCTGTTTAATTATCTGCTGATTTACGGTCACTTTGGTTTCCCAGCCCTGGGTGTCGCCGGTTCCGCCTGGGGGACGTTCATTTCCCGGTTTGTCCAGGTTGGCCTGCTGGTCTACTACATCCGTGCTGTACGCCCAATCCTGCAACCAGTCAGGGATGACTTGTTGCAATGCAGACAGCGACGGCACTGGGCCAAATACATCGGCATCTGCCTGCCCATGCTGCTGCAAGACGGTCTTTGGTCATTTGGCCTGGTGCTGTACAATCTGATGTTTGCCCAGATGGGTGTTGCTGAGCTGGCGGTGATGAGCGCCATCTCCTCAGTAGAATCGGTACTTATCTCACTGTTTATTGGTTTTGCCATCGGCACTTCGATCATTCTTGGCAAGCAGCTCGGAGCCGGTGAGTTTGACCAGGCCTGGAAACAGAGTCGTCTTTTTTTGCTGGCGGCTCCATTAATCGCGTTGGTCATTGGCTTCATTACCCTGATATTCAACAGTCAGATCGTCAGGCTTTTTGGCGAGTTTGATGGCGAAACGTTGAAAATGGCCAGTCAAGTATTGATGATTGCTGGCTTTGGCTTAAGCGTGCGAGTAATTAACCTGACCGGCATCGTGGGCATTTTGCGCAGTGGCGGTGATGTCAAAGCCACAGCGGTCATTAATATTGTCGGCATGTGGGTTGTAGGGCTGCCGCTGACCTGGGCCGCCGTCAACTACTGGCACTGGCCTTTGTACCTGGTCTTTATCTGTACTCTGATGGAAGAAATCACCAAAGCTGTCCTGGTGCTTTATCGTGTTCTGGCCAGATACTGGCTGAAAAACCTGAACACAGATCCATGATCAAAGCACAATGCCTCAGTCGGGTCAGGGTGCGGGTATAAAAATTTAGTACCCTCATTCTCTCTGAGCATGCCAACCATTTGAAACGTCATCGCCAGAATTGAACGAAACTGAGGCGCAATCCCGCTTCATTCCGGGGCGGGTCAAGCCGAGGCTAACTTCTTTTGCCGTCCGGTAGCACTGTCACTTACAGTTCATAATTTGTTTTTGCACAGTATTAAGCTATTTTCGAGCAGTGCAGCCCCTTGCCAGGAGTGCATATACCCAATGGATTTCATGTTGATACGAGGTGGCAAGTGAGCGAAGCCCCGGGAACATAGAAATACTATGTGACCGGGGTGAGCGAATGTAGCCAACAAGATAACAACTTGAAAGGGACGGGTATAAACACTCACCTCTCCTACGGGAACAATACTCTGGCAATTTCCATGGGCAATGTGCATTGCAACACCAAAATTTCCTATCCTGAAACGGGGTTGGTCATCAGAGACGATGACTTCAGGACGTGGAGCCAATCATAAGTCGTCAGGGTGCAAGTGCTCTGGCGTTGGTAGCTCACTGTCGTCCTTTGCGAACTGCCTGCCGGGGTTTTCTGACAGGCGCTGACACACAGTCCGGGATACCAATATGGGAAAGTCTGGAATCATCAACTCGACGGATTTATACCCGATCGATACTAATGTTAATGCCAACGCCAGTGACGATTGCTCCGGTGCCATCGCGTTAAACCGCGCTGTATCCAGTTCAGATGAGCCTGCAACTACCGTCCATGACACCCCCACAGACAGAATCGTTGAGCAATCGGGAACTACTATCCACTCAAGATCAGCAAAGTGTATGTGCCAGCAACTATTATCTGAACGTAAGTTTTATCAAATGGGGCTTGCATCCGATTATGACAGAAACTTACGCCTTGAATACTGGAGCGAACGTTTTCTGGATATTCCTGCCGAGGAATTCATACCAATTAACCAACAAATTATGCAACGATTTAATGATTCTTATAAACGGGCAATCAAGATGGCAAAATCAGATGACGACCGTTTTCAAATGAAGCTCAAGTGGCTTATGGCCAGAACACTGCATGACTGGCAAACAAACAGAAACAGGGAGCAGACCAAAAAACAACTAGTCTCTTTACAGAATTATTGTGATCCTGAATATGATATTTGCGATATTATTGAAGTTTGGTTTCTGATGAAAACTCTGCGGGATATGCTTTTCGAAAAAACAGTGGATGAATTCGACAAAGAGCAATTACTACTTTTTATAAACATTAAAGCAACCAGGTTTTTTACAAAAGAACAAAAAAAAGTTGATCTTTATGTAGAGGAGTCAGACATTTTACCGCTGATTGTTTTCTTCTACTTTGGAGCTGTGCCAGGCTATAACGAGATGGCGAACTATGAAGTTGCATTTCGATTCCTGACAGAATTACAAGATACAATGACGTATGACTACCAGTTTTTCTCCCCAGTCAGCTTTACAATATTTGACTACGTGAGATTGCTTCCGGATGATTTGATTGAAAAACTAGACGAGCAAAAAACAGCATTTTCAGATAAAAAAAGTAGCGTCGCAGCTTTAATAGTCATTAGCTTGTTAGTTGAAGAACGCTATAACTCGGAAAAAAACAACAGGAAAACCCTATCTGATTGGATTAAAGAAAATAAAGATGAATTTAATATTTCTGCTTTTTTCAACATTATTGCCACTCTCGCAAAATTTTTCATGCTATCCGCAGATATCACGCAAAAAATAGCTGAACCAGGTCATGTTTCCAGCTTCCTGCGTGAAGTGACAGAGATACTAAACTTGCCCCCGAGAAAACAAATTGGTTTTGGTAATAGCATTAGCCTTTTATACTTCATGAAATCCCAGCTTACCCTGAACACAAGCAAAAAAAAGAAAAGAACTATTTACATGCAACTGGCTAGCCTATACAAAAATGCTGAGCAGATTGTGCCTAATCATTGTGTCAATACGTATTATTATTATCGTATGGCAGGAAACTACCCCGCAGCAGCAGAAGCGGCAAAACGATATGCCGACTATCTGCACTGTGGCAATAATCAATTAATAGCAGACCATTGGAACAGCCTGAGTGACAGAGAGCTGCTGTTAGCTGAAGAAGATAAGCAGATACAGGCATCAGACTGCAGCGAAGGTACTGCCGACAGCATACTGGATTTTCCTGAGCTGACCAAAAAAACTCAACCAAATCAAGCCAGTATTAAGGAAAGTAAAAGCCGGAAACACAAAAAAAAGCATAAACACGTTTCATCTTCCAGTAGCATGACCAGCAAAAATGATGATAAAGAAGGGAAACTGGAGTTAAAAAATGATGACTTGCTGGTTAAAACAAGATCCTCCAGGCAGTTCCGCCCCATTGTCAAAGCAGTTCCATACCGGGAAAATATCCAGAACCTGATGGCGGCCGATGGCGAATCTTTTCTGATTCAGTCAAAACATGGTGGCATAAGACCTTTTGAGAAATTACTGTCCAGACATTGGAATCCACTAATCAAAAAGGCCCTAAGAGAAATCAGGAATGCCAGGATTGAGTCAGACAGCCATCGAGAGCATGAGATTTATCACACCATTTTAACGGACCCGGAAAGAAAAGCCTGCATTGGTATCGAGCGCATCTGGGAAGAGTACGCCTGGACAAAGTTACATGAACTGGATCATTGCTTCAGAACCCAGACCATTCCTAAGCTTATGAGAAATGCAGCTAAACAATGGATAGAACAGGCCAGGGGATACCTTATGCCCTGTTTCGCCTATTGCCTGGAATTGGATCAGATAAATGCCCGAATATCCCCCGAAGCGTTATGGCAGGCCGTAATCGTTCTGGTGGAATTCCTGGAAAAGAAAGAACCGGCCGATAGTCGGGAAATCCGCTTCCGATTACGCTGCATGTTCAGCTCCATGGGACATACTTGCAGCCTGGAAGCCATGCTGGAATCAGAAAACCGAAGTAAATCAGAACATCTGAGTGGTGAAGCCAGAAAATGGTACAAATATAAAGAAATTGACCCAAACTACGACAAAAAAATAAAGACTGCACAACCGATTTAATCATTTTGTATGAAGATATTGGCGCATTGAATTGAATAGTCCCATCGCATTACAAAACCGGAAACAGTTGCCCTTGTACTTGGTGTTTGTCAACAAAGTTGTGGCCAGCTCAAATGGTGTTGGCTCGGCCAATCAACATAGGCTTTGGATGTAGGTTCTGAAAATACTCATTACAGAAAGCTCAAATTGGTCGATACCTTAATAATTGCCTAATGGAGAAGATCTCAAATGAATGGTATAGGTGGTCAACAGCCAATCAATCAACCATTAATCACTGGTGACAATAAGGCAACAAATAGCAACAATGTAGAAACCAGTCATGGACGTTTTAAAATCAGTTTGCCGTCAGGGATCAAGAATTTTTTGTCTGCACTGCTCCCATCGGGAATAATGAGCAAAAGTATTCAATCCTATGATGTTAAACAGATGCCGGGTATACCACAACAATCAGGTGTTACAAATAAAAGTACAGCTTCACAAAAAACAGGTAATATTCCCAATACACCGAAAGAAGTTGCTAACAATCCTCAGTTAATGGATATGTTTGAAGATATATCAGAACTGCTTGATGAGCTGAGCCATTCGAAAGGAACCTATGAACAAATGTCTCAAATGAACTCTCCAAGAGCTCTGAAAAGATTAAGCACACAAATCAATGAGAAGCGGGAAGAGCTGAAATCGGCAGTGGAACAATTCAACTCAAAGGTAGGCAATGATCTAAAAATCGATTCTAATAAAATTGAAGTATCATCTTCAGGTAAGCAGTCAAAAAGCTCTAGTGTAGAAAATAACAACTATGAAAAGATAATGCACTCCCTTACCTCCGGTGATCGTGGACAAGCAATCCATGGGTCAGCGACGAAAAACAATGCGCCTAGACTCAGTCCTTTCGACAATGCCCTGGATGCGGCAGCTAACGGCGGTGACAAGAAATCCGTGAAGCAATCTTTTCAAAAAGTCAGTGACTCTCTGGAAAATGTTGTCAAGTGTAAGGCAGAACTTGCAGCCAAGAGAACTTCTAATAACCGCTCAGAGATGAGCCGAGTGAGATTAGAACTACAATTGGCAAAAATTGAATTTAAAAATGCCGTACAAGATTTTAATGGCTTGAAATCATTGGATGCAACTCTTCAACTTAATGCAGGTGATATTGAGATGGCCTTAATGTACAAGGATGATAAATTTTTGCAGACCTCTTTTAGAAGAGAAGCCGAACAATATAAGGAAATTTTTAACAAGTTTGAACAA
>JAKROC010000349.1 GCA_024509075.1 Endozoicomonas sp. | reverse complement strand
CTTAATGCTCTTCGTGTGCTTTGTGGTTCCAATCCAAGTCTCTCAACCTGTATCAATCCTCATGTTTACGGGGCTTTTAAGCTTAAGTCAGTGCCATTGATTCATAGGGAAGTGAGCAAAAAGCTCACTCTTCCGGAGGCGTACGCAGTTGGGATTCAGGTTTGTTGGCTACAATTTTTTTAACTTTTGCTGCAAGGACTTCTTCATTCATAGCAGAAGCTGCAGCAAGAATTAGGCCGATACCAGGGATTAAATATTCTCCTGAAAACTCTCTCTCCTTCTCCAGCTTTGCTGAAGCAGCTAGATATTCAGCTTTCCACATTAGCTCTTTACCAGTCAGTTTGGGAAATATTTTTTGTGCCCCTGCCTCTGCAAGAATCCTGGCACACTCGCCACCGCTTTTTGTTGCTGAAAAGCTATAGGCTGTATGGTATTTTTGAAAACCGTCAACGAGCCGAATCACCGTTTCTTCCTTATTTGTTTGCGGTTGCTTCAAAAGTGCCTTTAAGCAAGCTGGGTTTTCAGATTGACTGGCAAGCATTAAAGCTGTCATGCCGCTATCATCTTTTGCATTTCTGTCAATGTCTGGAAAATTCTCATAGATACAATCAATGATTTTCGGGCTATCTGGCTTTTTACTTTTTGCCAACGCAAATACCGTAGAATCCTCGAATGTGCGAGGGTGAGGAGTGATAAACAGCTTCGCTGTACAAAGCTGTGATTTGGTAATGGCATAACCAGAAAGCGTTTTAAGGGGGCCGGTTATGCTCTGAGATATATCGGCACCACTAGTTATCAAGCATTCTGTTGTTGCGTGTAAAGACTCACTCCGATAATTAGAATCATTCATAAAGCGTACAACTTCATGAATAGCGTCATGCTTGCGGTGATTCTTTGCACTGACGTCGGCCCCATGTTTGATCAGGGACTTTACCGTATGGGAGTGGTGGTTTCTGGCTGCCAGGATCAGAGGCGTGTCACCGGTTTTTTCATCGTGACAATTGATGTCAACGCCAGCCTCTCTGAGAAAAACTTCAAGTGCTTCATCTTGTTGAACAATTGATCTTCTGTGTAATTTTGAGCTGTACTCGCTGGAGATAAACCAGTTGAATATCTCATCATTTGTTGGCTTTTGATTTTGATCATTCAACGTGTAGGATCTTTTATCAAATAGATTTTTTGTTACTCGATTCCTGATAGCTTTTGTACATTTATCGGAGATATGACCATCGTCCTGTGACTGTATAAATCTCTCTACAACAACGCTTTTAATTTCATCTTTGGTGGCTTTTCCACTGTTTGACTGAGAAAGAGAGAGTGGTAAAAAGTGTTTGATCTTATTTGCTGCAATATTCATAACTTCAAAACATCCTTTACTGCGTTAAATAAAAAACTTCACACTTTTTTATCGTAAGCAGTTAACCAAGTGAAATCTTTTTTCTGAGTAAGTGAATAGTTACTATGCAAATCACAAGAGCAGTGGCGCTGCTATGTGACCACAGTTATAGCGCTTCAGAGTGACTGTCCATACACTAAGTAATATTCGTTTTCCTATGCCCAACTTTTAGCTTGCTTCTCTCGGACAATTAGATTATGAATAAGTTCCAGATCTGTTGAATCAGAGCTTTTGTTTCATTCATCACGATTAATGGTTTCATAAAAGAGGTTAAAATCGTACCGTTGGTAGTTCAGTGGAACCATAAGCCAGGAAAGCTGCTCCGGTAATTGGGCAAGGCCACATATTTCGCAGGCACCAAACTGAAAGCTCTGAAAGACGAAAAAGAGTACTGAAAGAAGAAAAAGAGTAGGATACCCCACTGTAATGGTTGTGAGGCGTTTTGGGTTAAATACCTCAAGATAGTAGGTCTTGTCGGCTTACTCCTGATTTTTGTCGTGTACAGTGA
>JAKROC010000348.1 GCA_024509075.1 Endozoicomonas sp. | reverse complement strand
TTAGCCACGAAATTCCCGCTTCAATACCTGCCCGGAAGCGAAAGAGCGTTTTATACACATACTGACTTTTAGTCATCTCTTCGACTTCAAGACCGCGCTTCTTATTAAAAGCCACATCGCTGATTCCCATGGCCTTGGCTTTTTCCAAATTAGCGCGACACGCGTATCCGCCGTCACCGCTTGTCTGGCGAGGTACACGACCATAAATTTCCTTTTGTCTTTCCATCATCGGAATGAATCGGTCCGAATCCGCTGGGTTACCTTCCTCAATAACCAGGTCCAGGATCAATCGACTTTTTCCCTGAACCAGGTTCAGTTTATGGCCATACTGTACTTGCCGCCTGTCTTTTACGATGATATCCGTATGGGGTTCATACAGGCTAACCACTTTTTCCTGGGCTGACACCTTTTCACCCTTAAAGACCCTGCGCTCTGTCTGGGAGACTATGGCATCCACCAGGGGTAACAGGTGATCCACATCGGCCTGCCATTTGTCGGCATCATCAGCCAGAAGACACAGCCCCTGCTGACGAGCGTCTGCAAGCTTGACAGTGGCTTCGATAAGCACCTTCCGGGATTTTCTGGTCAACTGCAGCAGTTTTTTATAATACTGATGGCGCTCTTCTTTGCCAGCATAGATGCATTTTCTGGCCGCATCTTTTACGGCTCGGTTGTGATGGGTATATTCATAAAACGGTGTCGCTGTCAGTGTTTGTCCCCGTTCCAGCAGCCGACAAATTTCTTTAACGGAACTGGCTAAAAGATCACTGTCGCAGGGAGGTTTGATATCCGATTCGGTGACTGTGCTGTCAATAGCCACAGTGCGCCCTTTTTCAATACCCTGATCTTTAGCGGTCATTAGCTGACAGGTATTAATCCGTTCCCATGTAGATGCAGTAAGAAGGCTGATAAGCCCATGCAAACTGGAGCGACTGGGGCGCTGGTTTGGTTCGAGGCGACAAAAGTCTCGAAAGAGCATGGAGTCCATCAAAACAAACGACAAGTAGTCATAATCACAATTCAAATACTGTTTCAGGAGTGCCGCACGAAGAACGGATTCTGCTGATAGTCCGTTCCGCCCAGTGTTCTGTTTATCACCAGAACTTAAGTCCTCATAAATCCAGTCATTGAACTGTGGATGGGCATCAAGCCATTGCGAGATACCGGAAAGCTGGGAGCAGATTTCATGAGGTACGTAATGGAGTTCCATACTACACTGCGGGTTGCGTTTTTTGCGCATTTGGAGCCCTCTGTTTTTGGCAATCCCTTATGTTTCTTGGTCTTGGGAAGTTTAGTCGCCAGATAGCAGTAGGGCTCCACTTAATTTTTCAAAATAAAATCTACAGTTTTCAATTGGTTGTGTTTTTGGACGAGAACTAGCTAGTTCTCGTCCAAGAACGCATCAGGTAATCATAATTAGACTGTACGTACGTTTTGATACGAATTCAGGGGTGGTGTCATGGCTAGGAAAAGCACAACGAAAGCATTTAGAGAAAGAGCGGTTGCTCAGGTCTTGGCGGGTAAAACATAAAACAGCAGAACCGGTCGCTATAGAGCTAGGAGTTGAAGTAGGGAAGGTTCGTAATTGGTATAAAACTGCAACCAAGGCTGGTATGAGGGTTAGTACAGAAATGTTTGATAATCCCGCACAAGATGATTGTAATTCTCAAAGTGAAAGTGGGTCTTGCTCAAAAGTGGTTATAGAGAAGATGAAGAAGCTGGAACTTGAAAATAAGTGTCTTCGAGAATTGGTTTCTCTGAGTACGCAGTGGATATCAACTTATATGTCTATGCAGTCTGGCTGAATCCAGACCGGTCAGTCGCCGGGCAGCTAAGTCAAGCTGTGTGAGTTGAGGCGACAACTATGTTGACAAACACAGGGATTGTAAAGCTCTGTAGGGGACAATTCAGCCACTCCCTTCAGATAATGCCTGCTCCAGCCCT
>JAKROC010000347.1 GCA_024509075.1 Endozoicomonas sp. | reverse complement strand
CTGAACGGTCCAATGGCGGTGGCAGACATATCAATTAGCCCACCTGAGGAGTACCCGGGGATAACACCGTCTGTGAGCGATTGCGTCTGATTCCTCAGTGCCGTTGTTAAGGGCATTTGACTGGTTGGTGACAATCTCAGATCGGCACTGGGAGAAAGTAGCAGGGAATCGGTCACATTAGCAGAGGCCGAGCCTTTGACCGAATCGTAGGTGTGAGTTGGAGGGGTTGTTACGTCAGTAAAATCAGCGCTCTGTCTTGTTGTTAATGCGCTGGAATTACTCGGTTGTGAATGGATTGAATTAACAACACTCGATGCATGCATTGAGCTTGATGAGCCAGTGGTAAATGGCAGTTGGTTTCTCCCGTGTGCAGATACCGAGCTTTCTTCAGTAGTCGATGCGCTGGGGGCAGATTGTGGAGAATTAGTTTTACTAACGTTGACTGACGTATATTTTGAACTTGACGATCCAGTAGTTGAGTGCTGGAAGCTGCTTGCATCGGCAGACACAGAACTCCCACCGGATGCGCTGGGGATATGTAATTGTGAGCGAGATATATTAGAGATGTTTGACTCGAGGATTGAGTTCGATGTGCTGGTAGCGAGGGGTGAAGGCTTGATCTTTGCGTTAGTTGAACTTGTCTCTTGCAATGAGCTTGAAGCACTGTCAGTTTGATGCGGCGCGCTTGTTATGTTTCGAGAGGCAGGATTATGTATCGCACTTAGTGAAATGGATGAGGTGTATGATTCATTAATGGTTGTTTTGGTAGTACTCAATTCATTCCCTGAACTTGTTGTAATGTCTGAGATTGGTTGGTGACTATTTGAATTGGCAGGAACGGGTTGTTTTGTTAATGCTGAAATGCTGACGGGTGTTTGGGTTGAATTCAATGAGTTGACTGTTTCGATTGAATGAGAACCAACTGGTTTTGTGATAACGGGCGTTTGTGAAAGTTTTTTTTCTTGATTGGTCTGAGAGGTTTTAAGTTGACTGCTTAGTGATGGAGTGCGTGTGTCCGTCTTCAGTTTATTATTTACCTGCCTGGTGCTAAAACTGCTGATTTTATCAGCACGGTTGTCTTTAGGGTCCAAACCAGGTAATACACCTGAATCGGTGATGTTTGTAATTACTACATTATTTCCATTCATCTGTATGTTCATAGTGCAACCTGATGGTTAGCTTTCTTGTAAATAAGCAACAGTTGTCAATGAATAACTTTTGTAACTGGATTTCTTGAAAGCCATACAGCGCTGAGGAGCAAGTGCTCTAACTTAGTAAGTGTCCCCACAATTAATGAAACACCTGTCAAGTATTGCAATAAAAAAGTTTTTAGTCGTTCGTGTAATAATCGAATGAATACTGTCGTATTGATTATTCAAATAGCCGCTAAGGGCTAGTTATAGCAGAACAATCACGGTGGAAAATTATTTTTGAGAAAATGGATGCAGACTTAACGGTGCTCTTCACCAGGATCTTAAACACCTCGTGGTAGTCCTCGCCGTTGGGTTTTTGCTTTGGCTCAGGTGATGGATCATCGTCATGCTTCAGTTAATAACTACTCATCATGTATCATGACCCTTGTTTCACGGCAATTGCTTAATCATTGCAAAAGAAGGTTGCGGTTGGCTTGGTGGCGTAGGAGGGGGGCAATCTCTAGGGACTACCCACGGAAGGTTACTGACCGCCTGGCTCACCTGAGCAGCCTGCCAGGCTCTCTTCCCGGAAATGCGTAAGCAAGACTGGCTTTGGCCAGATCAGGATTATTTCTGAAAATCGGCCAAAAACAATCACCGCCAGGCAGAATACTTAACGTGGAAATTAAGCCCGGCCCGGGTTCTATCCTTAGCTTCTCGAAGCACAGAACAAGCGCTTAATGTCCAGCCCGAGAGCTAGAATATACCCGTCGCCTTTCAAGTTGCTACTTTGTTGGCTGCATTCGCTCACCCCGG
>JAKROC010000346.1 GCA_024509075.1 Endozoicomonas sp. | reverse complement strand
AGGGGATTACGACAGTTTAGACCTATCAACCTTTAAGTTAAACATAGCCATGTCAGCTACTGCTGGCTGTGGTTTCCCGAGTACCAAAGGGCAATTCAATCCAGTAAGGCTCCGCTCTGGTTGCAACTGGTCAAAGAGGCTATCGGCTTTTTTTCTCCGGCTCGTGCTTCCAAGTGTTTAATATCGCAAGACCAATATTGCGGGATTAACAAAACGCCTTCTGGCTCAGACTGCTTTCATGCTACTGCCTGATGATTTGCAGCCATTGGTTTGCACTGAGCCGGGCGGATGGTTCTTTCAGTTGGTTCCACGAGTGGTGTCCTCTGTATTGGGTACAGGAGACATGCTGGCAGTCAGGTTGGTTTTTTTGAAGACGTCGTAAAATGAGCGGTTACGAACTTCTTCTCAATCATGGGGTCAAACGAGCATCGAGTCTCGGCTTGCCTGCACAAATCACGCCGGTTGTTAACCGAGACAACTACCAAGTGAAGAGTGACTATGAATATCTTACCGACATCAGGAACCCGTCCATTTCAACAAATCGTGGTGACAAACCAACCACTGACAGAACCTGTCGAGGCCCCACGGAGATATATACCCGATGACCCTGTCTCTTTAAGTCATGAATACCCGACAATCATTCAACACATCATCGCGATGGGTAAACTTTCCGGAAGCCTCTCACAAGAAGCGATCAATAAAATCACTCAGTGCCTCGATTACAAAGTTCGTTCAACCGTAATAACCCTTTTGCAAGACCCGGCAAAATTCAATCAGCTCCCTTCATTAAGGCAACAATTTACAGAACAATCAGAGGCTCTGCGGCAATTATGCCTGACTATACAGCCAGTTCTGAATGAAAGCCAGATCGAAGCAATAACAACAGCCATTTCCCAACAAGCAGAAATACTTGCTGTTAAAATTTCTGACATTGAAAAACGCCGGGAAATCAGTGAGTGGCTCAACAGTGAAGCCAATTATGCTGATCAGCTCACCGGCAGTGCCCTTGAAGCTGCTCACACACAGTGCCGAAACGATAAATACCTGGCTAACAGCGTTACCAGTAAACTGGAACAGCTGATCGATCTTGCCGACATACCAACACAATTCCGACAGCAATACACACCGAAAATCAGCTACACAAAAATTAACGATGAGCCAGACGGTTGTTTTTCCATTAAAGTACCCAAGGGTAATTATGCACTCGGCTATGGTATTTTTGACCTGTTGCTCAGCCAGGATATTCACGTCTGCCATGATGATAATTACAACGGTGAAACGGCTTTCGCCCTCACCCGAACGCAACTGACTGGACTTAATGAGCATATTCAAGAACTCAACAAATGGTACGAGGACTTTTTGTGCATTGTTGGTGATTTACTTGGCCATGATGATACTGAAGCGGGTGATGCATCGACACAGTTTGTCAGCATTGGCAAAAAAAGTATCAGTGAAATATTGGATAACCCTATCCACTTGCCAGCAGAATGCCAGGTACTTTTTACCACATTAGATCCACAGCTACCCTGCTTGCTGTTCAACACTCTTTCTATCAATCTTGCCAACCACAGTGACCGCGATTTTCTAAAGCAGAAATTTGAATCTATATATGAAGAAGAAAATATTATTGGTGCCAACCGCCAACTGAAAAAATTTATTCGCGGCACCTTCAGCACCAATCTCAACATGCAACAGCTTCGAATTATCAGCCCCCATCTGAACAAACTGCTGAAACTGCAACAATTGCTGACCGATGTAACCAACACTACAAGCTTGGGAAAAGCAGTGACTACCTATAAGAGACTGAGCTTGGGAGAGCACGAGATTGACCCATTAAAAAGTTTTAAAACATCACTACTCTACGAAATCTATCAGGAAATAAAAGGTTCTGACGAACATGCTTTCCTCAACATTACCCGCTCACTGGAACATATCACCCAGATTTCGCAACTCGAAT
>JAKROC010000345.1 GCA_024509075.1 Endozoicomonas sp. | reverse complement strand
GACTGACGCAACTCCTTCAGCCGCCCTTCCAGCTTTTGCTGCTCATGCTCCCGACGGGCGATCCGCTCGATCAGCAGAGTAATTTTCTTATCAGCAAAGTAACCGTACAGCGCCTCACGACAGTGACGCAAAGCCGTAATGCCACCCTCAATTTCCTCGTGTTGGTCGCAGTTGGCAATCAGTGGTGCCAACCGGTCAATTTGCTGACGCGCTTTCAGTACCGCTTCATGGGAGCGATTAAGATTGTCAAACTGACGACTAAGCTCGTTTACTTTTTCCTGGGCATCGGTGCTTTCCAGCATGTGGCTGCGCACAAACTCCGTCAGATTGCCCACGGATTTCATGGACACCGTCTGATAGAGCAGATCCAGAGCCTGATCGCTTTCGATGCCCATCTGACGGCGGAACTCCGCCTGATATTGGTTAAAACTGTCAAACAGTTTTACCTGATCCTGTCGCTTGAGCTTTTTCTTCAGATCACCAATATCGCTACCAAAATCGCTGAAGTGGCCAGCGATCGACAGCGGCTTACGGGCAACAACAAAGAACCGCTCCGGGGTGTTGCTGTTATCGCGACTCCAGAAGACCTGGGCTAACGTGATAGTCTGGCCAAATCCTTCGTTATCAAAACGGGCCAGCAGCACGCTGTAGCTGTTGTGATCGCGCAGGGCAACAGCCTTGGCGCTGAGAGTGTCGTCGTCTTTGGCGCTCTTGTAGTAACCGCGCACGTAGGAGGTCAGATTGCGCTCCCTGGTTTCAGCCCCCGCCGCTTTGTTGTAGGTAATCTTCTGACTTGGCACCAACAATGTGGTGAGACCGTCCACCAGCGTGGACTTGCCGGAACCGATATCACCGGTCAACAGGCTGTTGTCTCCCCCCGGGTTGGCGACCCAGATTTTTTTATGGAACGTACCCCAGTTGAGCACCTCCAGGGAAGCCAGCCGAAAACCCGCGCGCACCGGGTTATCAGAAAAATCAAACGAGTGTGTCTGCATGATCCCGGTACACCTTCAGTTTCTCATTAAAGTCAGCCAGCCAGTCGGCATCCACCAGCGCTTTGATGATGCGCCGAACTTCCAAGGCTGGGGGATTGCCAGCCAGCTTTTTCAAAAAGCCAAACTCGGCCAATTTGTTGATGTGGGTATCGATCTGGTCGAAAAGGCGGGCTTCGTTGGCGCGGTCCGGCAAGAACACGCGCATCATCTCAACGATCTGTTCCCGGGTGAGGATCAGACGGGCATCCCCGCCAGTGGCATCAAGCTCCACCATTTTTTTGCGCAGCAAAACGCACAGCAAGCTAACCGGAAAGCTGAGCGGTCGACGGGCCACCAGCTTCGGCAAGCGCAAACTCTGCGCAGCCTCATCTTCCTGTTCATCAAGTTGGCGCAAGAAAGCGTAACCTTCCGCTTCATCGATAATCAGATCCAGCTCCATAACCCGCACATAGTCGAGCACAGCACCATGAAGCTCTTCCAGTTGCAGCCATACAGCAGGATGCTGGTCACGGTAGACAACCCCCTTCATCAAGCTAACCACAACCAGCCCAAGACTGGCATCACTTGAAGACGCAGTCAGATTTTCACTAGTCATTACCACTATTCACTGTCGTATAAATACATACAGGATGTAGCCCGGCGCCACAGCCCATTCCGTCAAACGTCACCAATATATCAGATTATTACCATTCCATGAGGCTAAACGGCACACCGAGAACTCTCTTCCGGGGACAGCTCAGCCACTCTCTTCTTCTAGACAATTTCCGTCCTGGCTCTGTGCAGAGCTTGACAGGTATCAACCCTATGCAGAATACCCAGGATTAACATATCTAAAAAAATGCGCACTTCTGGGAGTTCTGGTATTACTGCATAGGATCGGCTCATATCAATAACGTGACACTCCCCGCACTATCGCACCCGAGGGCACAAGGGAAAGCATGCAACCGAAGAGCAGTTCGCAGAACGTTGGTACTGCAGTTGGTGATA
>JAKROC010000344.1 GCA_024509075.1 Endozoicomonas sp. | reverse complement strand
CCGCTACGCGCTGCTGAAAAACGAAAGCAATCTGACGGCCAAACAGAAAATAATCCGTGACAAGCTGTGTTTGCCAGGTCTCAACTTGAAGTCGGTGCGAGCCTTGCAAATTCGGGAGACTTTCCAGCAAATCTACGCTGCGCCCAGCAAAGAGGAGTTTGAGGCCAGGCTGAAGAAATGGTACTTCTGGGCCACCCATAGCCGACTGGAGCCAGTAATAAAGGCCGCTAAAACCATCAAACGACACTGGGATGGTGTCCTGAACTGGAAGGAAAGCCAAATCAACAATGGCTTACTGGAGGGCCTGAATTCAGTGATACAGGCGGCCAAGCGAAAAGCTCGTGGTTACAAGAAGCCCCACTTCAAAACCATGGTGTATTTACTGACAGGTAAGCTGGACTTCACTACGGTCAACAAAGTCTGCTTACCCACTTAAAATTCAAAAGAGCCTAGACATATCTTTCAAAAAGTCAGTGTCTGCGTGACAGACAAAAATTTCCTCCAGTGCTGACTGAAAAACGACAACTTTCACTGACCGATCCAGCTCAAGCTTCTGTGCCAGCATATCGAGATCGGCCAGCATAATACGTCCCTGCACATTGACGGGCGGGTAGTCAAAGGTAACTGTCAGGATGGCGCCAAGTTGGGTAGCTTTGAATGTGATAAAACCTTCGTCGTAAATCATGGACAACTCCTGATAAGGGCAAGGGAACAATGATGAGCACAGCGGTAGGGGCTACAC
Source organism: Endozoicomonas sp. (assembly GCA_024509075.1). Classification (GTDB taxonomy): domain Bacteria; phylum Pseudomonadota; class Gammaproteobacteria; order Pseudomonadales; family Endozoicomonadaceae; genus Endozoicomonas. The sequence continues at coordinate 1,250 of JAKROC010000344.1, read as the reverse complement.
AGGACGTTGTGATTGAGAAGCCGACTGTCAGAGGTGGATAACAACAGAGAGTGTAAAAGGCTTCTGTGCAGTCTTATTGACCATCTCATCACTGTCAAATACGGCATCAAAATTCATCACGATCAGTTCATTGCCGCGCAAGATGACTTCAGAGGGGGCATCCAGTTTACCTGTTGGCACCGTCTGTGTTGCCATTCTCAGCCAGTGTTGTGAGGTTGCCGTGGGTATCAATGCTGAATACGGCATTTAAACTGAATGGGTAAGGTAAGAAACAGTTCAGAGGACATGAGAAAATTTCCGCTTATTCTGAAACATCCTTCAGGATGGAAGGGTACATGACAATCCTCTTTCAACTAATCAGATACCGCAGTTATAGACCAATGACACTGACTTAAGCGGAAAAACCTGTCATAGCAAGGGCTTGCCCAAGAGAAATCGACTATAAAACAGTCACACAATCCTGAATCCTCATGAGCAAACCGTGAACAAGCTTAGCCCAGAATACTTCAGCCTCGGTGGCGATCTACTCAGACCGGAAGTTGTAGCAACATGAAATTCATTGGTTATAATGAACCGCGGTTACACTCTGATTCAGCCTGTTGAAAATGAGTTAGAATCTGATATAGCCCTTCCCACCAACTATGCTGCGTAACGGTGTTTGTTTTGGCCAAAAAAACAGTAGGACAAAAGCGCAAGGAAAAAGAGTTAAAAAGACGAAGAAAGAAAAAAGTGCATAAAATGAATGCGCCTTTGAAGGTTTATGAAGTCACTGGCAAGGAAAAACTCTCTACTCTGCTACTGTATTATGCCACCCCTTTCCTGGACGCGGCTGGTGATTCAGAAGATAAAATTGAGGCAGCCGTTACCTTGGCAATCCTGTATTGGAATATCGGCAACTACCCTGGAGAAATAAGCTATGAACTTCAGGGTAATCTTATCAGTGAACTCATCAGAGAATCTGATCCAGATGAAAAACTTGAAGATGACCTACTGCAGTTTACGTCAGAGATGATCACTGTTCGACGCACTGTTTTCGGTGCAGACAATAGATATATCATAGATCATGAAATTACCTGGAATAGTAATGCTTACAACCTCAGAGTATTTAGTTCTACCATACCACCGGAACTGTTCGATATCATCTCAGAAACCACACTGGAAGAGGAAAAGTTTAAATTGATGAATAACCAAAATACTTGAATTCAAGTAATAAATGCATAACCCATGACTTCTCTTGCATCTACTCCGGT
>JAKROC010000343.1 GCA_024509075.1 Endozoicomonas sp. | reverse complement strand
ATGTTTAACGTGAGCCTGGCTCTGCCAGTCTCTCATACGGCCTCCTATAGAACTTGCCGGTTCAAAGGAGGCCATTTTCCTACCCTGCACGCCGTTTCGTCAGAGCCTTTTCGAGTCACACCGCCAGAGGCGGTGGTTTGCCAAGATTTAATTAAGGAGCGTGACCATGGAAACACCGAATGCCTGTGTAGCTACCTACAAAACCCACCATGCGGCTGACGAAGCTGTCAAACACCTGCAAAAAGCCGGCTTTGAGATCAACAGGATTTCCGTCATCGGTAACGACTATCACACTGAAGAGCACGTTGTCGGCTATTACAATACCGGTGATCGCATGAAGGCCTGGGGCAAACTCGGTGCTTTCTGGGGTGGGCTTTGGGGGGTTCTTTTGGGTGCGGCCGTTTTTGTTGTACCCGGTGTTGGGCCTCTGGTTGTGGCCGGACCGCTGGTATCTGCCATTGTTGGCGGGCTTGAGGGTGCCGTAGTGGTCGGTGGTTTATCTGGTCTTGGCGCCGGCCTGTTCAGTATGGGCATTCCTAAGGACAGCGTCGTACGTTATGAGCAATCATTATCGGCTGGCAGTTTTCTGGTGCTCTACCACGGCACAGAAAATGAGGTTGCTTCAGCCGCTGCAACACTGATGGAAAACACCGATCATGAGCAGGTAGAGACACACTGATCAAGCTGTCGTATATAAACATGCAGGTTCCGATCCACTTTCTGCCCCAAACCAGCAGCGCGGAGCAAACCGGAACCTGTAACTATGTATTTTGATATTTATTCGCTCAGTGCCGTTTTACGACCATCAACGTGCCATCTATAGACGACAAAACGAAAGTTTTTCAAATCTCCCATATCATTGAATGCCAACTGCCCCATGGGTGTTTTGAAGCTGTTGGAGCGCAATGCATCGGCCACTTTTGCTGGCTCCTCACTGCCTGAACGCCTCATCCCCTCAGCCAGCAACTGAACTGCGGTGTATGCGGTCAACACAAAGGGAGCGGTCGGGTCTACTCCCCTGGCCTGAAATGCTGCCGACAATTTCGCATTGGCTGGTTTTCCGGCAAAGTCATCGGGCAGCGTCACCAGCAAACCATCAGCGGCCTGTCCGGCAATAGCAGAAAGATCATTATTACCGACACTTTCGGGCCCCATAAAGGCAATATCCAATCCCTGTTCAGCACTTTGGCGCAGCAACAATCCTAACTCCGGGTGATAACCACCGTAATAAACAAAGTCCACATTGCTTTTCTTCATCTGGGCAATCAACCCTGTGAAGTCTTTATCCCCAATATTAATACTGTCGTATAAAACGACAGGAATACCGGCCTGACGAACGGTATTATGGACAATCTCTGCCAGCACACGCCCGTAAGGTTGCTGATCGTGGATCACAGCCATGCTGCGGGGCGTAACGGTATGAATAATATAATCCGCTGCGATGGCGCCCTGCATGCTATCCAGACCAATGGTTCTGAAAATCAGCCGATGCCCCCTGGCTGTGATGTCGGGTTTTGTGGATGCCGGCGTAATCATTAATACATCTGCCCGTTCATACAGATCAGCGACCTTGCCAGTGGCCGATGAGCACAAGTGCCCTACCACAAAACGAATTCCGTCGTTAATAATGTCATTGCCAACAGTCGCAGCCAACTTTGGACTACAAGCGTCATCATAAATGACCATTGTCAGCTTTTTCCCATTCACACCTCCTGCTTTGTTGATGTGCTCGATGGCCAAGCGGCTGCCCTGAATCTGCATAGCGCCATATTCGGCAACAGGCCCGGTAACTGGACCGGCCACGGCAATTGGCAACGTTTTATCATTTGCCATGATTGCTTGGCTGGCGAAGGAGAGCGCCAAAGTAAAAAGAGCGATTTTGCGCGGTAACGATTGCAACATAACGGCCACTGTTATTGTTTTTTGTTTGCAGCCAATGTTACGTATTTGCCTGACAAAAAACGAGCAATACCCTGTCAGCAAAAACGACCCAACGGTTT
>JAKROC010000342.1 GCA_024509075.1 Endozoicomonas sp. | reverse complement strand
TGGCTAATAATACTTCCATTAGCAAGAAAATTTCCAACACACTCAAACGAAAAACCCAGTCCAACCTTGGGCAAATTCTAAAATAGAGTAAATAACAACACCAGCATAAAAATACAATTTGTATAATGCTTGTTTTTTCTTTATATAATACTCTTTACCAAAAACATAATATAAAGGAAATAGATAATCAGGATTTATAATCGCAAACAAAAATGAAACCGAACTCTTGGCCTCACTATTGACAACTCCAACACCTGTGCGAACAACAAACACTATGTTTGCTAAACAAATAACCACAAAAAAAACAAGAAATCTTCTTGCATTGATTTTTAATTTATATCCTTCAATACAAAATCTCTGTGTTTTGGAAATTTTATAGATATTATATAAAAAAAAGAACCCAATCAGCTGTAAAGAAATAATACCAACTAGCTCAATCTTGCTTATATTAACCAAAAAACCTTCAAGCTCACCTGTATAGTAACCACTATCAAGCATTGAGATAGCTGAGATTAAAATAGGCCAAAAATAGAGAAAAAGAATAGTTTTCTCAGCAATCATAAGATGTTTACCATAACTAACAATAGGTTTTCCATTAGTTTACCCCTCTGTGCCAGCATAGTTGTCGCCTCTACTGAATTTAGAAACCTAAACAGGGGGCGCCCAGGGAGTGATCAACGGCCCGCTATTCAGAAGAGTTCAAAGAGTCCATCATTCAGAAGATGGTGCCACCCAATAATGTGACCGTTTCTCAGCTGGTACGTGATACTGGTATTTATGATGCGACCCTGTACACCAAGGAAAAATCATGAAAGCCACCCTTTTTTCTAGCACTCAATCGAGTAGTGCCTACTAACTTTCTAGAGCTAGTCAGCCAAGGGTAAAAATATCACTTTCTTTGAGGAGCCTGCGCTTACTGGAGTTGAGCGAATTTGCTTATTTTATAGCCCTTGAGCTCAAAGCCATAAATGGTGCTGCACTCCAGCTATAGCAAGGGCTTTCATGATTTTTCCCTGGCAACTATCTGGTAGCTTCGCCAGCATCCTGTCTCCAACCATTTGTGGTAACTGCTCCAGAAGTTATGGAGCCTTCCTTGTAGCCACAACTGCGTGACAAAGCCCTCGGCAGTATTCATGCTGGCGATGAGCAGTTTACAGAACGTTGATACTAATCTTGAGGGTAGCGCCACAGCCAGAAATGAGACGTAATAGCCCAGCTTGCCAAGGATGGTTTCCTGTTCTTGAGTGAGCATAGCGACTCCAAACGTTAGCAGGTTCGGAGCCGCCATTTCCCCCCTTTATCTGGTAAAAATCGAAGCCTATTCACTGTAAACTCAAGTCTCTGAATTAAACTATTTTAATCCTTGATTAGTTATAAGGCGGGTAATAACCGCAGATCACTATCATAGAGCATGATTATCATTTTGCCTTGTTACTTATGGAATACTAAAGCTTTTTTTATGAAGCATTTAGCAGTTGAACGTAAGATTGAAATTTTCTCTTGTATTTCTTTGTCGTTGCTAGATTGTTTTAGTTTCTTTAATGCTTGTGAATAGTCAGTTTCTTCTGTAATCAAGCGATCATGCAAGTTGAAATCATTTAAGATTGATTCAAACCTACTCAAACCTCTCGATGTGTTTCCTATAGCTAGAAATCTCTTATTGAAAAGAATTGAAAAAGCCACTCCGTGGAATGAGTCAGTAATAACGTAATCACTATTAATTATTTTGTATAGCCATTCATATGGGCTTTTTTTACTTTCTCTACTTAAACTATCATTTAGTATCTCAAAATTTATGTTAAGTTTGTGTGAAATATATTTAATCAGACTGTATTTGTATTCGTTTAAATCTAGTATGTAGCAAAATATTTTTCTTTTACTATCATCTAGATAGTTATTTGCAATATTTACATAATCCATTCTATCCAACAAGAATATAGGATCAACATTTTTTCCTACATCGATGTTGCAATGAATGAAGATGATTGCCGAATTAGAAGAGGCAATGCTCCTG
>JAKROC010000341.1 GCA_024509075.1 Endozoicomonas sp. | reverse complement strand
TAAAGTTCATTAACAATATGTTGGTGTCTTCCCCACGCCCGTGGGGGTGTTTCTACTTGTAATTCAACAAGATTTTGCCTGTCTACGTCTTCCCCACGCCCGTGGGGGTGTTTCTAACGTATTGCGGTTTTGTTTCTTTAATAACTCGTCTTCCCCACGCCCGTGGGGGTGTTTCTCAGACCTGATATCCCCCGGTTGGCAGACCTGTGTCTTCCCCACGCCCGTGGGGGTGTTTCCGCTTGACGTACTGCCGGGCGCTATCCCCTGCAGTCTTCCCCACGCCCGTGGGGGTGTTTCTGGATAACCCGCTACCATACTGGCACTTCCCAGGTCTTCCCCACGCCCGTGGGGGTGTTTCTTATGGCCACTATAGACCAGCTCGTAACGGAGAGTCTTCCCCACGCCCGTGGGGGTGTTTCTCCATTATTAAAGATATGCTCCGCATGTATATTGTCTTCCCCACGCCCGTGGGGGTGTTTCCATGGCAGGATGGGGTATATGGTTACAGAGAGGGTCTTCCCCACGCCCGTGGGGGTGTTTCCGATCATCGCTGCTTTGATCTGTGCCACCTGCGGTCTTCCCCACGCCCGTGGGGGTGTTTCCTGGCTGACGCTGTTTTGGCCGCGAAAACCGCTGTCTTCCCCACGCCCGTGGGGGTGTTTCCTGTTTATTTTCCGTTGAATGTATAAAAATCTTGTCTTCCCCACGCCCGTGGGGGTGTTTCTCAGGTTTTTCAGATAATTTGCCGCAGTTTTTTGTCTTCCCCACGCCCGTGGGGGTGTTTCTCTGGTCACGTCTATATAGATGAAGCGTTCTGGGTCTTCCCCACGCCCGTGGGGGTGTTTCTAGTGTGCACCACTATAACGGGAGCAATAATACGTCTTCCCCACGCCCGTGGGGGTGTTTCTTCATGAGTCCTTAGAGGCTTACCCTATACCTGGTCTTCCCCACGCCCGTGGGGGTGTTTCTCTGAGGATCAGAACCATTCCCCCACACAGACGGTCTTCCCCACGCCCGTGGGGGTGTTTCTTTATGGGGAGCCGTTGATCCAGGAAGCGGTTGGTCTTCCCCACGCCCGTGGGGGTGTTTCCAGAAAGCGGGCAGAGAGATAGCAAAGCTGATGGTCTTCCCCACGCCCGTGGGGGTGTTTCTAACATTGCGGACGATCATTTCTATCTGTGATAGTCTTCCCCACGCCCGTGGGGGTGTTTCTCTGGCAAAAGGTGTCAGTTGGGCTATTCGCTTGTCTTCCCCACGCCCGTGGGGGTGTTTCCTCCGTACGCGGAAGCGGCAAGCGAGAGCAGGGGTCTTCCCCACGCCCGTGGGGGTGTTTCCCCAGATAACTGGGTATCGAAAACGGATTCGCAGTCTTCCCCACGCCCGTGGGGGTGTTTCCTGGGTAGGCGGCAGAAAAGTTTATAAGTACGCGTCTTCCCCACGCCCGTGGGGGTGTTTCTGGGTGGAGTCACTACTCTGTGGCGCTTTGAGAGTCTTCCCCACGCCCGTGGGGGTGTTTCCTCAATCCTTGCAAATGCCCCAGCACCCTCTGGGTCTTCCCCACGCCCGTGGGGGTGTTTCTGGTGTGGACAAGGTGCTTCGGGCGAATTACAGGTCTTCCCCACGCCCGTGGGGGTGTTTCTCTATCTATAAAAACCGGCAAGCCAATTGGAGAGTCTTCCCCACGCCCGTGGGGGTGTTTCCACGAAGGGGGATACGGGCAAGCTTAAGACCTTGTCTTCCCCACGCCCGTGGGGGTGTTTCCTCCGGCGGTACCGTCCAGTATCTCAGCTTGAGGTCTTCCCCACGCCCGTGGGGGTGTTTCTTGATAAGGGGATACGTGTACCGTGATCAAGCGGTCTTCCCCACGCCCGTGGGGGTGTTTCCGGTTGAGGTCAAGACGTTGGACTGGGTGGGAGGTCTTCCCCACGCCCGTGGGGGTGTTTCCTACGACCTAGCGGCAGGCATACTTGATGAAAAGTCTTCCCCACGCCCGTGGGGGTGTTTCCAAACGAGCCGAAATGTGGGGACGCA
>JAKROC010000340.1 GCA_024509075.1 Endozoicomonas sp. | reverse complement strand
AATCTTCGTTTTGGCAGCTTTTGGCAAGATGACGCAAGAGCGTACATCACTGTCGGTTACAACAAACCTAAAGATGCAGACTTGGGCGGGAGCGCCAAAGTCACTGACATTAAACAGCTGAATTTGCTGGTTTCTGCTGACTATCTCTTCATGCCGGAATGGGAATTCCAGCCTTTTGCCGGCCTGACCATTGGCGCCACCGACACGAAGGCGGATGGCTATCTATTGGGTACCCCTGCGAAAAGTGGCAGCTTTGACAACAAATGGTCATTCGCCTACGGTGCCCAAGGCGGTGTTATCTACAAAATTGATAACTTTGACCTCGAAGCAGGCCTGAGATACCTGACCAACAGCACCAGCCATCACTATCGGGAGCACCACAATGTAAAACTAAAAGTGAACGACTCACGTCAGATTTATGTGGCGGCATCTGTGCACTTTTAGTTGATTGCTTGCCAGCATTTAGCATGCGCTCTTGAGGTGGGTGTTAAGCACCTACTCCCCGCTTCGGGAAGTTAAAGATGGAACCACGAAGGACACTAAGAGCACGAAGGAAGAGAAAATCTCCTCTTGGTGATCTTCGTGGTTCCATCCGATCTTAGCCAGCAATTATATGGGGAATGAATCTGGAGCTGTCCCTGGTGATCGGTGAACAGTCTTCACGAATCCCTATGCCTGCAGCCCGGTCAGCCACCACCCAACTCCCGACCAGGACGTGGCTTTGGCCAAATACCGGCAAGGGGTGGTACTTTTGTAGAATGTAACCGCTGTCGTGGTAGGGTCCGTCGGCGAAATCCAGCACCTTACCATTTTTCATTATCGAGATGTTGGCTCCTTCCCTTGAAAGCAGCGGCTTTTTCACAAAACAACGGCCAAGATCATCCCCTGGTGAATCATCCTCGAAATAGCTGGGCAACAGGTTTGGATGACCTTTAAATTCCTGCCACAACAGGGGAAGAATGCCCTTGTTGGACAAAATAGCTTTCCATGGTGGCTCAATGAAAAGCGTCTCGCTGGCAGGAAGATAAACACCAAACTCCTCAGCCAGCATAAACTCCCAAGGGTACAACTTGAACAGGCCGGGAATCGTCATATCGTTCAGGTCGGTAAACTGTCCTTGTCGATCTATGCCAATATCTTCGGTGTAGATGAACCGGGTAGTAAGCCCTGCCTGAACAGCGCAATCACGAAAATACTCAACGGTGCCAATGTCCTCGTCCGAGCCTTCACTGCAAGAAAAGTAGAGCGGCTCATCACCCATGCGCTGCTTTTTCAGCAGCACCAGGGCCTCTATCAGCATCTCCTGAATAATATTGAACTGATCGGAATCGACCGGCAGCTTTTGCTCATCAATCATCTGCTCAAGCCAGAGCCATTGAAAGAAAGCGGACTCATACAACGATGTTGGTGTATCGGCATTGTATTCGTAAAATTTGGCTGGTGACTGGCCATCGTAAGAGAAGTCCATTCGGCCGTAGAGATGCGGGTCTTTGCGCAACCATGATTGGCGAATTGTATCCCGGAAATAATCCGGTATGCGCAGGCGTCCCATCATCTGCTCAGAGTCAATCACACGCTCTACCAAGTGCAGGCACATCTGGTGAATCTCAGTGGTGGGCGCTTCAATATCCTCCTCAATCTGACTCAGGGTGAACTGGTAATAAGCGGACTCATCCCAGTAGGGAGCACCATTAATGGTGTGAAATTTAAAGCCGAGAGAGTCTGCCAACTGCATCCAGTTCTGCCGCGGCGTTGAGACGATTCGCCTCATTATCCCCCCCAGCTTCCGCGAGCGGCAGAACGGCTGCCAAAGCCACCCCGGCTCATGGTCGTGCTTTTCAATGAGGGTTTAGACGGCTTACTAAACACTTTATTATTTACCGCTACCTTGCCCTGCTTGTAGCCGCTACTCACCCGGTCGTAAGTACCCGTGCGAAAAAAACCGCCACTGCCGAGGTAAAGAGGGATAACCGCAAACGAAGAACCACGACTTGCAGAGCCTTGTGCTTGCAGCATAAAGCCTTGCATAGTGG
>JAKROC010000034.1 GCA_024509075.1 Endozoicomonas sp. | reverse complement strand
GAGCGCACCGCGGAGAATCAGATTCATCCTGGTCAGAGGAATCTCTTGGCCAATAACTGTTTTTTCATTGCGGCCGTTAAAACCAAACAACAATTGAAAATCTTCAGGGTTGATTTGTGACACGTTGATTTTGTTTATATTAGATTGTCGGTTGGTGGTTGTGACTGGGTCAGCACTGATGGCCTGATGAAAATCAACCGACTGAAAACCTATGCTGACCACCATAGCCGAAGCCGCCACTACGGTAACCAGTGTGTGAGGATTATAAGCTCGCCATCGAGAAGCCGTTAACAGTGAGCACAGGCGTGTGGTGAATCTCAAACGTGAGGAGGTATCCACTTTGTTCATGGCCATATCTATTAGAATTAACGACTTGAATTAATGGGCTATTCTTTAGTCTAAATAAAAGCATAAGAGTCTTATTAATTAAAGAAATTCGTTTTTTCAGGAGTGGTCGGTACTGGTGTCTTCATTAAATGCTGGCGAGAATTCCAGGCGTGATGTCGCTGAAACAGCCGGTGTCGTCCCGAGACTGCCTTTCTCCTTTGCCAAAAGGCATGGGGTTGTTTTGAGTGAGAGTGAAAATGGGACCATTATGCTTTATTTCCACAAAACCCCGTCGCCACACTTATTGGCTGAAATTGGGCGGTTTTGTGGCATATTTCCCCACTACCAACAAGTAAACGCAGAAGAACTGTCAGAAGTGCTTGCCCACTGTTACCACAACGACAGTTCTGAAGCTCTGCATGATGCTGCTGGCATTGGAGATCATCTGGATCTGACCAGTTTGGCCGATGCCGTGCCAGCAACAGAAGACTTGTTGGAGCAAAGCGATGATGCCCCGGTCATCCGTCTGATCAATGCGCTGCTCACTGAGGCCATCAAAGAAGGCGCTTCTGATGTTCACATTGAAACCTTTGAGTCAATCCTGGTGGTGCGCATACGGGTTGATGGGGTGCTGCGGGAGATACTGTCTTTGCAAAGAACCATTGCGGCGCTGCTGGTATCGCGCATCAAAGTAATGGCTCGGCTGGATATTGCCGAGAAGCGGGTTCCTCAAGACGGTCGTATCTCTTTGCGAGTGGCTGGTAAGGAGGTGGATGTTCGAGTATCCACCTTGCCATCAAGCAATGGCGAACGTGTGGTATTGCGTCTGCTGGACAAAGCCGTTGGTCGGCTGCAACTGAACCACCTGGGTATGACCAGCCAGAACCACACATTGATTAAAGATCTGCTCAACAGACCCTACGGTATCATACTGGTTACTGGTCCCACCGGCTCAGGTAAAACCACCTCTCTATACGCCAGCCTTACCCTGCTTAACGACAAGACTCGCAATATTCTCACGGTCGAGGATCCAATTGAGTATCACCTTGAAGGTATTGGCCAGACTCAGGTCAACGCTAAAGTGGAGATGACTTTTGCCCGGGGATTAAGAGCGATTTTGCGCCAGGATCCGGATGTGGTGATGGTAGGCGAGGTGCGTGATCGGGAAACTGCTGAAATTGCTGTTCAGGCCAGTTTGACTGGGCATCTGGTGCTGTCGACACTGCACACCAACACAGCCGTTGGTGCACTGACCCGATTGCAGGATATGGGGATTGAGCCTTTTTTGCTGGCTTCCAGTCTGCTGGGCGTTATTGCCCAGCGTTTGGTGCGAGTGTTGTGCAATGATTGCAAATCACCCTATCTTGCGGATCAGGCAGAGTGCCAGCAATTGGGTCTTAACTCTTGTGAAGGGGTAACGCTGTTCCACGCTCAAGGTTGTAAATCCTGCAACTTCACTGGTTATCGGGGGCGGACCGGTATTTATGAAATAGTCATTATTGATGAGCAGGTTCGGCGCATGATTCATGAACTCAAGGGAGAGCACGAGATAACCCGAACTGTGCGTCAATACACCCCCGGCATTCGTGACGATGGCAACAAAAAAGTACTTGCCGGGGAGACCACTCTGGAAGAAGTGCTGCGTGTTACCCAGAAGGACTGAACGATGCCAATAAAGAGTTCATGCTATGGCTGCTTTTGAATTCATTGCCCTGGATCATCAGGGCAAGCAGCATAGAGGTACGCTGGAAGCCGACAGCTCGCGTCAGGTGCGTCAGATCTTGCGAGATAAACAGTGGACGCCGTTGTTTGTTGATACCATCACGGATCGCCACCATGCTTCGGTGCCGGGCAGGAACCCATTGCTGCGCCGTGGGATGTCTGCCACCGAGCTTGCCACGGTGACCCGGCAGCTGGCCACGCTAATTCAGGCCGCCATGCCCATTGAGGAGGCACTGAACGCCGTTGCTGCCCAGCAGGAGGCACACAGGATAAAAAATCTATTACTGGCTGTTCGTTCCAGAGTGCTTGAGGGTCATACACTGGCCAAGAGTCTGGAAGGGTTTGGTGAGGCCTTTCCGCCTATGTATCGTGCCACCGTCGCTGCTGGTGAGCATGCTGGCTATCTGGATCGTGTACTCAACCGTCTGGCTGATTACACCGAGGCCAGAATGCGTTCAGGACAAAAAATACAACAAGCCCTGGTTTACCCGATTGTCCTGATGGTGGCATCGGTTGCTATCGTCAGCTTTTTGCTTGGTTTTGTCGTGCCCGATGTGGTCAAGGTCTTTCTTGATTCCGGGCAGGAGCTGCCATTAATTACCGAATTGCTGATTAATGCCAGTGCTGGTTTTCAGGCGTGGTGGCCAGTGCTTTTGGGCGTATTGGTCGGGCTGGTGGTATTGGCCAAGAGATTCCTCTGACCAGGATGAATCTGATTCTCCGCGGTGCGCTCTCAGGAATCGACAATGAAAGGTATGCCAGCGCAATCATTCAGACAGCCAATCAGGACAAGCTGTATGAAATTGGTGACACCCTGCCAGGAGGCGCACATTTACACCAGGTTTATTCAGACCATATCGTCATCAAACGAGGCAGCCAGCTTGAAAAACTATACTTTCCTGAAACAGCCCGGGACGCCAGAACGCTACACGAACATAAGCCCGCCCTGCAGGCATCCACTGAAACTGTCCGCCCAGGCAACCATGACTATCCTGACAACATCCCTCTTGAACAGCGTATGCAGGATCTCAGGGAGCGGCTTCGGGAAGCCGGTCAGGAAATGTAATTACAAGAACGAAAAATCGCTGAGTTAATGGTTCCGACATGAATGCCAAAATGTATCCCTTTTTGCTATCTTTTTTTTCCGTTAACACAGTAATTGCTTTTTTGCTGGCGACTCAGATAAATGCTCATGCTGCCAGTTCTGGTTTACCACCCTCCATCAACCCAACGTTACCCGACAGTCAGCTCTGGACACTGAATCAGCAAAATGCCGATATCCGTGAGTTTATTACTCAGGTCGCCAAAATAACTGGGGAGACATTCGTCATCGACCCACGCATTAAAAGTGGCAATACCGTCACGGTGATTTCAAGTAAGCCACTTAGTCGGGATGAGGTTTACGATGTGTTTCTCGAAGTCCTTTCCGCCAATGGTTATACCGTGATACCCAAAGCCGGCGGCCACATCATCAACGTGGTGCCAAATACTACCGCGAAAACCAGCAGCCCGGGCGATGGTAAACCCATTGATGGCGTGATGACTACCCGGGTTCTGGAGCTTCACAGTGTTTCAGCGGTTGAGGTGATTCCAATTATCCGACCACTGATTGCCCAGTACGGTCATGCTGCTGCCTCAGCCTCCAGCAATGCCGTGATCATCAGTGACCTTGCCGACAACGTTGAACGCATTGCCAGACTGGTGCGCGAACTTGATGACGCCGGAAATAATGATTATGAGGTTGTCCAGCTGAAACACGCCTGGGTGGGCGATGTGGCCAAAATCATCTCTGACACTCTGATCACTGCTAAGGGTCAACTGCCCAGCGGCTTGCAGGTGATTGCAGATGAACGCAGTAACCGCCTGGTGGTCAAGGGCAGCACCAGCAAACGGGCACGGGTCAGAAAACTGGCCGATACGCTGGATAAAGAGGGCATACGCAAGTCAACCACCAAGGTGATGTTCCTCAGTTTTGCTGACGCCAAAAATATTGCCGAGATTCTTTCCGAAGCCTCCGGGATCATCCAGGATAGCCAGAGCAGCCCGGCTCCCGCACCTGCAACAGCTCCTCCTGCGTCTGCGCCACCTAAAGCGACAAACCAACCTTCACGAAGCACCAAATCAGGCATTAAGAGTTACCCGGCCGTAGCCACCTCATTCGTCAAAGCTGATGAGACACAAAATGCCCTGGTCATGATTGCCAACCCTGAAACCCTGCAGGAGATGGAGAAAATCGTTCGACAGCTGGATATACCAAGGGCCCAGGTACTGCTTGAAGCCGTGATTGTTGAGGTATCCGGCGGCATTAATGACGCCCTTGGTGTCCAGTGGGGAATTGATGGCACCCACACCATTCGTGATTCAGCATCTTCCCCACTGAGCAGCATCACCGGCAAGATATGGAACAATGCCAACATCACCCTGGGCTCCATTGCTTTACGAGCAGAGAACTTTGGCGTTCTGGTGGGGGCACTCAGCTCGCGGTCAAACAACAATATTCTGTCCACACCCAGCATGCTAACGCTGGACAACGAAGAAGCAGAACTGGTCATTGGCAAAAACATCCCCATCACCACCGGTTCGTACCAGACGTCCTCCGGCGGTTCGAGCAATAACCCTTTTACCACCACCGAGCGCAAGGATGTGGGTCTGAAACTGAAAATAACCCCACATATTAACGAAGGGAATAGTCTGAGACTAATGCTGGAACAGGAAGTCTCTTCTCTGGATGTTAGTACCAGTAAAGATATTCTTGGAGAGAACAGCGGCGACCTGCTGTTCAATACCCGCAACCTGAAAACGGCGGTACTTGTAGACGATGGGCAAACCATCGTCATTGGCGGGCTGATTGAAGATATCCGATCGAAAAGCCGCAAAAAAGTACCAATTCTCGGTGATATCCCAATTCTTGGCAATCTGTTCCGTTACCACCAAACCGGCGATGAAAAGAAAAACCTGATGTTGTTTATTCGCCCGACTATCATGCGCAACTCCGAGACTCTGGTAAAAGCGACACAAGATCGCTACACCAAGCTCAAGCTGATCGACGGTGACAGCCGGGCCATTGAGTTACCGGATCGACCAGAAAGCTTGTTCGAAACAAAAGCTTACGATTTGAGAACGCCATAATTTAAAACAGGATAGAGAGAATAAAACTGAGGCCAAACAGAACAAAAAACCGGCCTGTCAGGGGCGGTAAACGCTCCAGAGCCTTCTCTTGACCACTCAGTAGCTTGAGTGGTGCAATAACAAAAGGCAGCGCAAGCAAGAGGTATAGCGGGTTACTCAAGCTTCCGCGCAAGTAAAGGCCAATGCTGATTGGAAACACTGCCAACAACAGCCCACCATAAAGCCACTTTGCACCCAACAACCCGATACGTACGGTCAGAGTGTGGATATTGTGATAAACATCATCCAGATAATCGCGAATTTCGTTGGCGAGAATCAATGCTGACGACAGCATACTGACCGGAATAGACACCCAGACCTCCTCATAACTCCATGCTCCTCCAACGGCATAGCAGGCTCCCGTGACCATCAGCACTCCGGTAAACAGAAACACGGCCGGCACTCCCAGGCCGAGCTCTTTGTAATTCACCGGCTCACCGGTATAACAGTACCCGCCAATGACACCCAAAACACCCAGCACCAGAAGCGGCCAGCCAACCTCTTTTACCAGCCACAACCCGATCAGGCAGCCCAACAGGGCCAGCACACCAGCAAGACGGAAATTGAAGGTGATCTGGCTGATCACCTGTTCGGCAAGGTCTCCGGAATGCTTGCGCCAAAGTGTTATGTCAGCATAGTCATTGGCTAGATTGGTGGCTGCCTGAAAACACAGCCCGGCCAAAACTACCAATACCGCTCGCACCAGACTGCCATTGCCTTGATGGTAAGCCAGCGCAATCCCCAAACCGCAAGTAACAATTGCCACGGAGTATGAGAAGGGTCTGAGGGCTCTGATTAGCCGATACTTGTCGGGATTCAAATCAAGTGCATCCACCTGCAGACTCCTAAGCAAAAATCGGTAGGGTATTAGATATGCACACGACCGGCTATAGCAGCAAACCGAGATTACCCGAGTAGAAGTTGGCTGGATAAATACGCAATGTGGGGGGGGGGATGGGCAGCGCGAAATCGACTGCCCTTTGGATGATTACCAGCCGGTGACTTCTTTCAGCGCTTCGCCAATCTGGGCAAGACTGCGTACGGTTTTCACGCCTGCTTCCTCCAACGCGGCAAACTTCTCCTCCGCCGTACCCTTGCCACCAGCAATAATTGCCCCAGCGTGCCCCATGCGCTTACCTGGAGGCGCGGTAACACCGGCAATGTATGACACCACCGGTTTAGTAACATGCTCTTTTATAAAAAACGCAGCCTCTTCTTCAGCAGAGCCGCCGATCTCACCGATCATGACAATGGCTTCAGTCTTATCATCGCCCTGAAACAGTGCCAGAATATCAATAAAATTAGACCCCGGAATGGGATCACCACCGATACCTACACAGGTGGATTGGCCAAAACCATAATCGCTAGTCTGTTTCACGGCCTCATAAGTCAAGGTACCGGAGCGGGAGACAATCCCCACTTTGCCGGGCAGATGGATATGGCCGGGCATAATGCCAATTTTGCACTCCCCGGGAGTAATGACGCCCGGACAGTTCGGCCCAATCAGGCGCACCCCCAACTCATCGCACTTGACCTTACTCTTAAGCATATCCAGCGTTGGAATCCCTTCGGTAATGCAAACGATCAGCTTGATACCGGCGTGTGCCGCCTCCAGGATTGAGTCCTGGCAAAACGGCGCTGGTACGTAAATCACTGAGGCATCTGCGCCGGTAGCACTGACCGCCTCGGCCACCGTATTAAACACCGGCAAATCCAGATGAGTTTGCCCGCCTTTGCCTGGTGTTACCCCACCGACCATTTGGGTACCGTAAGCGATGGCCTGCTCGGAGTGAAAGGTCCCCTGAGCACCGGTAAAGCCCTGGCAAATGACCTTAGTCTCTTTATTAATCAATATGCTCATGACTGGCTCCCCGCTGCTTTCACTGCCTGTCGGGCCGCATCGGTCAGAGTGCTGACCGCAATAATATCCAATCCGCTGCTGGCCAACGTTTTTGCTCCCAGGTCGGCATTATTGCCTTCCAGACGCACCACCACAGGCACATCAACACCAACCTCCTTAACCGCGCCGACAATGCCTTCGGCAATCAGGTCGCAGCGCACAATACCACCAAAAATGTTCACCAGAACCGCCTTTACTCTGTCGTCGGACAGAATAATCTTGAACGCCTCAGTCACCCGCTCTTTCGTTGCTCCTCCGCCAACATCAAGAAAGTTGGCCGGCGCGCCACCGTGCAGCTTGACGATGTCCATGGTGCCCATGGCCAGACCAGCACCATTGACCATACAACCTATGTTGCCGTCCAGAGCAACATAGTTTAGTTCACACTGTGCCGCATGGGCTTCGCGAGCATCTTCCTGAGAATGGTCATGCATGGCCTTTAGCTCAGACTGGCGGTAGAGAGCGTTGCTATCAATATTGATTTTCGCGTCCAGACAGTGCAGGTTACCGTCTTTGGTGACCACCAGCGGGTTGATTTCCAGCAAGGACAGGTCGCACTCCTGAAACAACCTGGCCAGACTTAGAAAAATCTGGGTAAACTGCTTAATCTGTTTGCCTCCCAGCCCCAGCTTGAAAGCCAACTCCCGACCCTGATAAGGCTGTGCCCCAGTCAACGGATCAATGCCAGTCTTGAGAATTTTTTCTGGTGTCTTCTCAGCCACCTTCTCAATCTCCACACCGCCTTCAGTGGAAGCCATAAAAACGATTCGCTGACTGGCCCGGTCAACAACCGCACCGAGATATAACTCCTGTTCGATCTCAACACAGCTCTCAACCAGAATTTTACTGACCGGCTGGCCGCCGTCGTCAGTCTGGTAAGTCACCATATTCTTGCCCAGCCACTGCCTGGCAAAAGCGCGAATCTCATCCTTGCTGGTCACCACCTTGACGCCACCGGCCTTGCCCCGGCCACCGGCGTGAACCTGGGCCTTGACCACCCAACGTTCACCACCAATCTCATCGGCACCCGCAGCTGCCTCTTCTGGGGTGTCAGCGGCAACACCCGGAGAAACTGGCAAGCCGTACCTGGCAAAGAGCTGTTTACCCTGATACTCGTGAAGATTCATTCGGACGTAACCCTCATTATTTTTAAGCACTGGTTTATCGTCACACCATATCCCTGGCAGCTTTCATTAGAGAACAGGGACAGATCGACCGTGACTACCCCACCACACCGGTTAACGACGCTTACGATTGGCAATGTGAATCGCATGCCCATCCACCGCCAGAACCGCCTCGTGCAACGCTTCACTTAACGTCGGATGGGAGAATATGGTCAGGGCCAAGTCTTCACTGCTGGCAGCAAACTCCATGGCAACCACACCCTGCTGCACAATATCAGCAGCGCTTGGGCCTACCACGTGAACCCCCAGAATACGGTCAGTGGCCTGGTCAGCAATCACCTTGACCATACCGTGGGTATCGTCGGCGGCCAGAGCACGACCACTGGCGGCAAATGGGAAGGTGCCTACCTTGTACTGAACGCCGCTGGCTTTGACCGCCTCTTCGCTCTTGCCCACCCACGCCACTTCCGGATGGGTATAAATCACCGAAGGAATCAGATCATAGTTCATGCGGGCTTTTTGTCCGGCAATGATCTCGGCCACCATAATGCCCTCTTCGCTGCCCTTGTGCGCCAGCATTGGACCACGAACCACATCACCAACCGCGTACACGCCCGGCACATCGGTCAGGCAGCAGTCATCAACAACAATAAAACCGCGTTCGTCCAGATTAATGCCAGCATCAGGCGCCATCAGGTTTTCAGTATTGGGCCGACGGCCAACGGCAACGATCAACTTGTCAAAAGTCAGTTTCTGCTCGTCACCCTTGGCATCCTGGTAGATGACTTCAACCTCCTTGTCTTTGACTTCAGATCCAGTTACCCGGGCACCAAGACGGATATCGAGCCTCTGCTTCTGAAAGATTTTCAACGTCTCTTTAGCAATTTGCTGATCAGCCGTTGGCAAGAAGGCATCAAGCGCCTCAAGCACCACCACCTCAGCCCCAAGCCGCCCCCAGACGCTCCCCAACTCAAGGCCGATGACACCGGCACCGATCACGCCCAGACGACTGGGCACTTCCTGAAACTCCAGGGCACCGGTGGAGTCAACAATCAATCCGTCCGTCAGCGGCGTTGGGGGAATCTCAATGGGGCGTGAGCCAGAGGCAAGCACCACGTTCTGGGCGGTAACCATCTCCACAGAACCATCAGCTTTGGTCAATTCCACCTGTTTGCCAGCCAGCAATTTGCCGGTTCCTTCCAGCAAAGTCACGCCGTTGGCTTTAAACAGGCCGGCAACGCCAGTGGTAAGCTGTTTCACGATGCTATCTTTTCGCGTTTGCATGGTGGGCACATCAATTTCCACGCCGCTGTGTTTGATGCCGTGTTTGACAAAACTATCTCTGGCTTCCGCAAATTTGTATGAGCTGTCCAACAGTGCCTTGGAAGGAATGCACCCCACATTCAGGCAAGTCCCACCCAATCTGGCTTTACCCTGATCATCAGACCACTTCTCAATACAGGCCGTTTTCAAACCCAACTGAGCTGCCCGAATGGCACAAACATAACCTGCCGGGCCAGCACCAATAACCACCACGTCGAACTGATTTGCCATAAATAAATTCCGCAACAATAGTTTTAAAACGAGCCAACGAGCGGCGTGGTGTCAGAAATCAATACGCCGCCCGGTCAAGGCCGGAATCAGACATCCAGCAGCATTCTGGCCGGGTCTTCCAGCAACTCTTTAATGGTTACCAGGAAAGTGACTGCCTCTTTACCATCGAGCAGACGGTGATCGTAGGAGAGGGCGAGATACATCATGGGCAAAATTTTCACCTCTCCGTTGACCGCCATTGGCCGCTCCTGAATCTTGTGCATACCCAGGATGGCTGACTGCGGAGGATTTAAAATCGGTGTTGACAGCAGTGAGCCAAAAACGCCGCCGTTAGAAATGGTAAAGGTTCCGCCAGTCATGTCATCAATGCCCAGCTTGCCCTCAGACGCCTTTTTACCAAGCTCGCGAATGGTCGCCTCAATAGCGGCCAAGCCCATTTTTTCTGTGTTACGCAACACCGGCACCACCAGACCACGGTCGCTAGAGACAGCCACACCGATATCCTGATAACCGTGATAAACGATGTCGTTGCCATCAATGGATGCGTTAACAATAGGATGACGGCGCAAAGCCTCGACACAAGCTTTGACAAAAAACGACATAAAGCCCAAGCGCACTCCGTGACGCTTCTCAAACTGATCTTTGTAGCGGGCACGCAGATCCATAACTGGCTGCATGTTAATCTCGTTAAAGGTGGTCAGCATGGCGGCATTTTGCTGCGCCTGAACCAGACGCTCAGCAACTTTGGCTCGCAGTCGGGTCATAGGCACTCGTTTCTCATCCCGCTCACCGACAAATACTGCAGTCATTGGCTCCGGCTGGGGGGGATCTGCCACTGGTGCGGATTGGTTAGCTACATGGCACAACACATCTTCCTTAGTAACCCGGCCGCCGCGACCAGTACCGGCAATGGCTGCATGATCAAGGTCGTTTTGATCCGCCATCCGCCGGGCGGCCGGGCTGAGGATTGGCTGCGCAGCAGCGCTAACCGTCGGCTCTGCCGATGTGGTGACCTTCGCTTGCTCAACGGCTCCCTCAGCAAACAGGCCAACCACCTCACCGCTGAGAACCACATCCCCCTCGCCTTTGATAATGTCGCTGAGCGTTCCGTCAGCCGGGGCAACAACCTCAAGGACAACCTTGTCGGTTTCGATATCCACCAGCAAGTCATCCCGCAGACACGGTTCGCCGACTTTTTTATGCCATTTAGCGACGGTGCCATCAGCTACTGACTCAGGAAATGTTGGTGCTTTAATTTCAGTGGTCATTATTAATCCCTGTTACTTTTCAGATGCCCAAAGCATCATCTACCAGTTTCTGCTGTTCCCGGGCATGGGTTGACATATAGCCACACGCCGGTGCCGCTGATGCCTCACGCCCTGCGTAGCGCAGATTCAGTGCCTTGTCAGGATGCACCGCGATGGAGCGTCGCATATGGTGCTGGCTGCAGTACCACGCCCCCTGATTCATAGGCTCCTCCTGACACCAGACCACATCTTGCAAATTGGGATGTTGGACAATCAGCTCATCCAGGTCATCCTGCGGGAACGGGTAGAGTTGCTCGATGCGCACAATAACGGTATCGGTCAGCTCTTTTGCCCGTCTTTGCTCCAGCAAGTCATAATAGACCTTGCCAGCGCACATGATCATGCGTGTTATCTTGGCAGGATCGTGGGCATCAATTTCGGGAATGATGGTCTGGAATCCGCTCTCTGCCAGTTCTTCCAGGCTGGAAGTGGCCAACTTGTGGCGTAGCAGACTTTTTGGCGTAAAAGCAATCAACGGTTTGCGCAAGGGGCGCAAAACCTGCCTTCTGAGCATGTGGAATACCTGCGCTGGGGTGGTCGGCGCACATACCTGAATATTGTGCTCGGCACTAAGCTGCAAGAAACGCTCCAGTCTTGCTGAGGAGTGTTCCGGCCCCTGGCCTTCGTAGCCGTGAGGCAACAACATGGTCAGGCCAGACAGACGCCCCCACTTGTGCTCACCGCTGGAAATAAACTGATCAATTACCACCTGGGCACCGTTGGCAAAATCACCGAACTGTGCTTCCCAAAGCACCAACGCATTGGGTGTCGTGGCTGAGTATCCATACTCAAATGCCAACACTGCTTCTTCTGACAACAGGGAGTCCCAAATCTGGAACCTGGGCTGGTCATCAACCAGCCTGGCCAGACTAACCAAAACTGTACCATCTTTCTGGTTGTGCAAAACCGCATGACGATGCGAGAAGGTCCCCCGGCCCACATCCTGTCCGGTTATTCGCACCTCACTACCTTCCATCAGCAACGTGGCATAAGCCAGCAGTTCGGCAAAACCCCAGTTGATGGGCAAATTGCCGGCTGCCATTTCAAGCCGGTCTGCAACAATCTTGCTAACCTGACGTTGCAGCACGAACTCTTCCGGAATATCACACAGCTTACGCCCCAGAGATTGCAAGGTTGGGATGGCAACGCGAGTATCGTGGCGTGCAGTCCATTCATGGCCCACATACGGCGTCCAATCCACAAACAGTGCTTTGTTGGGTTCTTTGACCAGCGCTTTAACCACATGTTCACCCGTGTCGAGAGCATCGCGGTAACTTTCAATCAATACTTTGTCGTCAGCTGCACTGAGCACGCCTTCGCTGAGCAGAGATTGGGCATAGAGATCGCGGGTGGTGGTGTGGGATTTGATCTTGCTGTACATCAGCGGCTGGGTAGCCGACGGCTCATCAGCCTCATTGTGGCCACGTCGACGATAACAAACCAAGTCTACAACAACGTCTTTGTGGAACTCCATCCGATAGTCCAGGGCCAGTTTAGTAACAAAATAGACTGCCTCTGGATCATCACCATTCACATGCAAAATAGGCGCACCGACTATTTTTGCCACATCAGTGCAGTATTCAGTGGAGCGGGCATCCTCACGACAGCTGGTAGTGAAGCCCACCTGGTTGTTGACAATAATATGGATGGTACCACCGGTCTTATAGGCCCGAGTCTGAGACATTTGCAGTGTTTCCATCACCACACCCTGCCCGGCAAAAGCAGCATCACCATGAATGGCGATGGGTACCACTTTATCACCTGCCTGATCCTGGCGCCGATCTTGACGTGCCCTGACCGAACCCTCCACCACCGGGGTAACAATCTCCAGGTGGGATGGGTTAAACATCAAGGCCAGGTGCACCTCACCGCCGGGCGTCATAACGTTGGATGAGAAACCCTGGTGGTATTTCACATCGCCCGAGCCGCGCTCAACCAGCCTTTTACCTTCAAACTCATCGAACAAGTCTCCCGGCTTTTTACCCAGAATATTCACCAGCACATTCAAACGACCACGATGTGCCATACCGATGACCATCTCTTTGGCGCCATAGGAACCTGAACGCTGAATGACCTCATCGAGCATGGGGATCAGAGCTTCTCCCCCCTCAAGGCCAAAGCGCTTGGTACCGGGATATTTGGTACCGAGATATTTTTCCAGCCCTTCCGCCGCCGTCAACCGTTCCAGCAAGTGAAGTTTGGCATCAACACCCACCTCCGGGCGGCTGCGCACGCTCTCCATACGGCTTTGGAACCAACGTCGTTCTTCCGTTTGGGGAATATGCATGTACTCAACGCCAATCGAACCGCAGTAGGTGGCCCGGAGTGCGGCACATATTTCCCGAAGGGGAGCATACTCTTTACCGATGAACAGAGTAGAACTCTGGAACGCAGTATCCAGGTCAGCGTCACTGAGACCGTGGTAGGCGAGGGTTAAGTCGGGGAACTGTTCACGCTCCATAAGACCGAGC
Source organism: Endozoicomonas sp. (assembly GCA_024509075.1). GTDB lineage: Bacteria > Pseudomonadota > Gammaproteobacteria > Pseudomonadales > Endozoicomonadaceae > Endozoicomonas. The sequence continues at coordinate 8,124 of JAKROC010000034.1, read as the reverse complement.
GGGTCCAGGACTGCCTGTTGGTGGCCGCGGATTCGATAAGCACTGATCAGGCGCAACACCTGAACCTGCTTGCGCTCGTGCTCACTGGATACGACGGATGATTGAGCCGACTGGAAAAGTTGGCGCTGGCGCGCCAAAAATTGCGCTTGAATGGCTGAGTGGGAAACATCCACTTCACTGCCATTTACCGCAGGCAGTTGTTGAAAATAATCACGCCATTGAGCATCTACGCTGTTGGGATCACGAAGATACTGCTCATATAAATCTTCAACGTAAGCAACACTTCCCCCAGCAATATGCGAAGAATTCCACATCTGCTGCATGACACCCTCTTGCATCTTTTTTACCCCGTAAATCTGGGGCTTATCCCGAGGAAAGTGTCTTTCGAACCAGAACGGCCGAAATGTCAGTTGTCACTGATGGTTGCCTGCTAGTCAGTGAACAATCCCCCTCAGATAAGATCGGACATTGACCGACCACCCCTGCTGGTTCAAACCACCGCAGCCACACACTCCCATAGCAGCGGCACAACTAATTAACGCAAATATACTGTTATTATCTGATTAAGTCGCGCTTTTAAATAACATTTGCCGTATATGGCCAATGGCGCGGGTAGGATTCAACCCCTTTGGACAAACACTGACGCAATTCATAATACCCCGACAACGAAACACGCTGAACGGATCGTCCAAATCCGCCAGGCGTTCCTGCGTCGCTGTGTCCCTACTGTCTGCCAGGAAACGATACGCCTGCAGCAATCCGGAAGGGCCAATAAACTTATCCGGATTCCACCAGAACGACGGACAGGCGGTGGAACAACAGGCACAGAGAATACACTCATACAAGCCATCGAGTTTCTCACGCTCTTCTGGGGTCTGTAAACGTTCGATGGCCGGCGCTGGCTTGTCGTTGATCAGATACGGCTTAACCTTTTCGTACTGTTTATAGAACAGACTCATGTCCACCACCAAGTCTCTGATCACCGGCAACCCCGGCAACGGACGGATGACCAGCTTGTTGCCTTTGGCCACCGTCGATAGCGGAGTGATGCACGCCAGGCCGTTGGTGCCGCCAATACTCAAACCATCGGAGCCACAGACACCCTCCCGGCAGGAGCGACGGAAAGTCAGTGTCGGATCCTGTTCCTTAATCAGGTTCAGGACATCAAGCACCATGGGGTCTTTGCCCTGAGGGATGACTACATCAAAGTCCATCATATATGGCTTTTTGTCAGTCTCCGGATTGTAACGATAGACACTTACTTTCATAACCTTCACTCCCCTGACGCAGTGAATTAGTAACTTCTGGCTTTGGGCGGAAATGCCTCCATGGTTGTTGGGGCAAAGTTGACGGCACGTTTACTCACCGATCTGTCAATGGGCGAATAGAGTGAGTGAGCCAGCCAGTTTTTATCGTCCCGTTGTTGGTAGTCATTGCGGGCGTGAGCACCTCGTGACTCGGTCCTGGCTTCGGCGGATATAGCCGTTGCACAGGCCACCTGATACAAGTTTTCCAGTTCAAGCGCTTCCACTCTGGCGGTATTAAATGCCTGAGTCTTGTCCACAAGATGCAGGTTGGCCATGCGCTCGCCCAGCTCATCCAGTAGTTTCAAGCCCTTCTCCATGCTCTCCCCTTCACGGAATACGCCAAAGTAGAGCTGCATGGTGTTCTGCAAATCGCTGCGCAAGGCGGCCACGCTCTCTCCACTGGAGGAGCTATTAAGGCGATCAAGCCGGGACAGGGCAGCATCCACATCACTGGCGGAGGCATCTATCACATCAAAGCCATCCTTGAGGTTTTGCTCAATTTGCAACCCGGCTGCACGACCGAATACTACCAGGTCCAGCAGTGAGTTACCGCCCAGACGGTTGGCACCGTGCACCGATACACAGGCCGCCTCGCCGCAGGCATACAGCCCTTCAATCACCCGGTCGTCACCCGCCTCATCCTGACACAGCGCCTGCCCGCCAACATTGGTGGGGATGCCGCCCATCATATAGTGGCAGGTGGGAACTACGGGAATGGGCACTTTCACCGGATCGGCATGGGCAAAAGTTCTCGACAGTTCGCAGATACCTGGCAAACGCAGGTTCAGGGTTTCCTCTCCGAGATGATCCAGCTTTAACAGCACATGATCCTTGTTCGGACCACAACCGCGCCCCTCAAGAATTTCAATGACCATGGAGCGGGCAACCACATCACGCCCCGCCAGATCTTTAGCGTTTGGAGCATAACGCTCCATAAAGCGTTCACCTTCGCTGTTAACCAGATAGCCACCCTCGCCGCGGCAACCCTCTGTCACCAACACACCGGCACCGTGGATACCCGTGGGGTGAAACTGCCACATCTCCATATCCTGCATCGGAAAACCAGCACGGAGCGCCATGCCAATACCATCGCCAGTATTAATCAGTGCATTGGTGGTGGAGGCATAGATGCGCCCGGCGCCGCCGGTAGCTATAACGGTGGCTTTGGCCTTGATGTAGACGGTTTCACCGCTCTCAATATCATTGGCGATAACCCCGGCCACCTGACCTTTCTGGTTTTTCACCAAGTCAACGGCGTACCACTCATTGAGGAACGTGGTGCCTCCTTTCAGGTTGGCCTGGTAGAGCGTGTGCAACAGGGCGTGACCGGTGCGGTCAGCGGCAGCGCAAGTTCTCGCAGCCTGACCGCCATGACCAAAATCTTTCGATTGCCCACCAAACGGACGCTGATAGATGCGGCCCTCTTCTGTGCGGGAAAACGGCAGGCCCATGTGCTCCAGCTCAAAAACCGCCTGTGGCCCGACAGAGCACATGTACTCGATGGCCTCCTGGTCGCCGATGTAGTCTGAACCTTTGATGGTATCAAACATATGCCAGCGCCAGTCATCGTCCGGGTCAGCACTGGCGATGGCGCAAGTTATGCCGCCCTGGGCAGAGACCGTGTGAGAGCGGGTAGGAAACACTTTGCTGACACAGGCGGTCTTAACCCCGGCCCGGGTAAGTTGGAGGGCGGCGCGCAAACCTGCACCACCGCCACCAATGACAATGGCATCATAGACAAGAGTACGAAGTGCTGGCATAGGTCAAAGCCCCCAGAGAATTTGCACGCCCCAGACCACATAACCGAACAGTGCAATAAAGCACACCATCTGTAATGGAAAGCGAACCAGAACAGACTTCCTGCCAAAGGTATGATCATTAAGGTAGTCGGTAGTGATGGTCCAGATACCCACCCAGGCGTGGGCAAGAATGGAAATCAGAGCAAGCAGGGTAAATATTCGCATCCATGTCTCTTCGAACAGTTGTGACCACTGGCCGAACTGCAAGGCCGGATTCATCACCAGATAACCAAGCAGAAAAACCGAGTAAACACCCAGGATAACAGCCGTCAGTCGCTGCATCACCCAGTCATACAAACCACTGCGGGAAAAATTGGTGACACTGGTTACCATATCCAGAACCCTGCAAGAGATATAAGTAAAATGGACAGCACCAAGGTCAAAATCGCCCCAACCGTGCCAGATTCCTTGCCGTCGCCGATGTCTATATCCATCAGCAGGTGTTTAACGCCAGCGACAAAGTGATAAATCAATGCAGAGAGAATTGCCCAGATAATGAATTTGGCCAGCGGCAATGTCAGCAGCGCTTTCAACTCCTCGAACGTCTGCTCGGAAGTCAATGACTGCTCAAGGCAATAAAGGAGAAAACCCAAGGCTACAAAAAGAACAATCCCCGATACGCGATGCAGTATCGAGGTGTATGCAGGCAGGGGTAACCTGATTGTTGTAATGTCGAGATTGACAGGTCTTTTGCTATTCACTCTATTAACCCCAAGGCACGGTGGCGTACACAGTAGAATCGGCAAGAATGTCCGAACCTCTAACCGCGAAGATACAGCCCGATATTGTTTGTATTCATGGGCAAGCTGTATCTTTGCTGGTCTGTCTGGACTCTTCGGCAAACACGCGAGGCAGCCGGATGATTAGCTAGCGATTTTCCTTATGATCAAAGCCGCTGCCATACAACACCAAGACCTGCGCGGCTCCGGCTTGAGTATATACACACAAAAAAATAATTACAATTGCTTACCTGGATAGGCATAGTCCGCAATTCAGAGTAAGATTCGGGTACGGTTTAAATACGCATATCAGGGGTTACCAGTTCGTTTGACAAAAAAATATACCGCCCTATAGTGGACGAACCGTATAGGGGGCTGGCAACGCATAACAAGAACAATATTCACACATGTTGCAACTCGCACTCTTCATTTAACTATTCACTTTTCCGGTAGCTTCAGTTAAGAGTAACTATAACGAGACCAAACGGCATGACAGGAGGCCAGATATGGCTGACAAGAAAGCTCTACTCTCCATCGTTGACCATAAAGGTAACCGTGAACGCACCCTTGAGCTGCCACTCTACTCTGGCACACTGGGGCCTGACGTCATTGATGTTCACGAGTTGACGGCCAACGGCTTTTTCACCTACGACCCAGGTTTTGTCTCCACCGCATCCTGCGAATCAAAAATCACCTACATAGATGGTGATAATGGTATTTTGCTGCACCGGGGCTACCCCATCGAACAGCTGGCTGAACACTCTGATTATCTGGAAACCTGTTATCTGCTCCTCTACGGTGATCTCCCCAGCCGTAAGGAGAGGGAAAAATTCGAATACACAATCATGCGCCACACCATGATCCACGAACAGATGCGAGCACTGTTTGCCGGCTTCCGCCGCGATGCCCACCCGATGGCGATTATGTGCGGTGTTGTTGGTGCCTTGTCGGCGTTCTACCATGACTCTCTGGATATCACCAATGAAGTGCACCGGGAGATCTGTGCCTACCGACTGATCTCCAAAATGCCAACCCTGGCAGCTATGGCCTACAAATACTCCATTGGCCAACCGTTTATCTACCCTCGCAACGACCTGAGCTACGGCGGCAACTTCCTGCACATGCTGTTTGCCACCCCCTGCGTGGATTATGAGGTCAAACCAGTGCTGGCCAGGGCGATGGACCGTATCTTCCTGTTACACGCCGACCATGAGCAAAATGCGTCCACATCAACAGTTCGTCTGGCCGGCTCATCCGGTGCCAACCCATTTGCCTGTATCGCTGCTGGCATTGCGGCTCTTTGGGGGCCAGCTCACGGTGGTGCCAACGAAGCGGTGCTGGTAATGCTCAATGAGATTGGCGATGAAGCCAATATTGATGAGTTTATCGCCCGGGCAAAAGACAAAGATGATCCTTTCCGTCTGATGGGTTTTGGTCATCGGGTTTACAAAAACCTTGACCCCAGGGCGAAGGTAATGAAGCAGACCTGTGACGAAGTTCTCACCGAACTTGGCCTGGAGGATGACCCGCTGTTTCGCATTGCCAAACGCCTGGAAAAAATCGCTCTTGAAGACGAATACTTCATCCAGAAAAAACTGTATCCTAACGTAGATTTCTATTCAGGCATTATCTTGAAAGCCATGGGTATCCCCACCGAGATGTTTACGGTCATTTTTGCCACTGGCCGTACCCCTGGCTGGATTGCCCACTGGCATGAAATGATCAGCGGTAACTATCGCATCGGTCGCCCCCGGCAGTTATACACCGGCGAAACCAAACGCGATTACATACCACTAACTGAACGCAATTAAACACCTTCATGGCGGTATCTTTGTGATATCGCCATTCCTGCTTTGTTTGATCAGTCCCCCTCCTTGCCCCCCTTGACATACTTCGCAAATAAACACCTATCCAGATCGGACAAATGACTATTGTTGGAGTATCGAAAACAGAATATTGGTTACACGGTTAGCAGGATCGTCGTAAACACTCGCCTATGTGCCCTGTGGGTGCAATCGAGCGGGAATGTCACAGAGGAGTTAACCATGACACCAGCTCAGAGCGAGCTGACACTGATCACTGAAGAGCAATATTCAGTGGTTATTGAAATGGCTTACGCTACGGCCAACAATTTTACCGGCACAGCAGTCTATCCTAGTCAGGATTGCCACCTTCATTCTGCAGCGGCCAGACAACTCAAACGAGCGGTGCAACTGCTCGCCCCCCTGAAAATGAAATTAAAAGTCTGGGACGCATACAGGTCCAGAGCTGCCCAGGCTGAGCTTTTCAAAATAATGCCCGACCCTGATTATGTTTCCGACCCTGAAACCGGAATCTGCTCTCACTGCCGTGGTGTAGCCATCGACGTAACTATTATTGACCAACACGGCCGAGAGTTGAACATGGGTACAGGATTCGACGATTTTCGCCCACTTGCCCACCATGGCAATGAACAAATTTCTGAGGAGGCGCAAAGAAACCGGCTGCTGCTGGCTGGAGTGATGGGCATTGCAGGCTTTGACAGCCTCGACACCGAATGGTGGCACTACCAGCTTCGTGACGTGATGAGCTACCCAATTATTGAAAAGTAACCGCTCACCATACAACATCTTCAATCCAGACAACCGGTACGGCCGCCCCCTTGTGGGCAATGGCCAGCGTCATAATATTGATTTTGAATTTGCCAAACTCCCAGTTGGTGCGGTTCAAACAGATAACCCAGTTACCATCCAGAGCATCCAGTTGACGACCATTCTGGCAATGTCGTCCGACTCCATGCCTGCCGGGAAAGATAACGATTGTGCCGTTTGCGGCGTGAGTCAAAATCGGACTGAAGACCCATAGTTCTGGCTATATAGGATTGATACCAGCCCAGATAAGGTTAAGTTGTGTCGCAAGTGAATGGGTGTGTTGCGCAAAAGATTACTACTCGTTGATGCAAAGGACTTGCAGCATACCTGCGATCACCCATTCACTCTTTACTTTTATGCTCTGTCTCGAAATTATCCCCTACAGAGGCTGCGCTTCTACAACATTACCATTATCAGCTGCGGCCCCAGCAGTCACACTACTATCGATATCAGTTACACCTGCTTCACTGGGCTCCGCTTCAACAACGTTACCACCATCAGCTGCGACCCCAGCAGTCCTACTACTATCGATATCAGCTACACCCGCTTCACTGGGCTCCGCCTCAACAACGTTACCACCATCAGCTGCGGCCCCAGCAGTCCCACTACTATCGATATCAGCTACACCCGCTTCACTGGGCTCTGCCTCAACAACATTACCACCATCAACTGCAGCCCCAGCTTGACCGGGTGTCGCCTCAGCATTATCGGCATCAACAAACTCAGCTCCTGCGCCTGACTCCTTAGGAGACTCCAAAGAAGGCTGAGTGGCCTGTTCTGCACCTTCACTCACATCTGCCCTGGCAGATTGCCCAACATTAGCAGCCAACTCTTCTTCTGATCTGCCTTCTTCTGATCTGCCAGCAAGATCGCCACTCAAAGCACTTTGCTCCTGTTCAGTCGAGTCTGAACGTTTGTCACCCATCAGCCGCACCTGACCACTTGCCGGTGGTTCCGACTGCTCCTTGATACTCAGCTCAGCCATCTTCTTAACCTCAATTTGCCCAGCAGTGGGGTCACTCACTGGCGTCTTGGGCTTGGTATCGGCAAGCCCTTCAACACCACATTTAGGGTTTTTGCTGGCCTCTCTTGCAGCCATCATTTCAAATTGTTGACAGGTATAGGCAACTTTGTTCAGGCTATCCACAATCCACCCCTCGTGTTGGTTCGACTGTCGGTAGACATTGGCATCGCTAAATGGTTTCAATGATTCTTAAATTTTTTGTGCATTACGCTTTCACTGATTTATGGCTCCCGATCCATGTAAGCCATCGGTCTTGATGAGACTGCTTCAAAACAAGGCCACAACTACGTGACAGTCTTCATCGATATGGATCGTACCAACAAGCCTGTACTGTTTGCCACGCCGGGCAAGGGCAAGCAGACGGTGAAGGATTCAGGGCTTTCTTCAAGGAGCATCACGGCAAGGCAGACAATATTCCTGAGGTGGTTTTAAACATATCCAAAGCACTCCTGGCGGCTGCCAAAGTACACCTGTGCTTCAGACCCAAGAATAGTCGGATCACAAAATATCCCTACAGAGACAAGTGACGAACATATACCCAATGGATTTCATGCTGCTACACGGCGGCAATTGAGCTAAGCCCTGTCGAGTCAGCGGTAGGAACCTCCCCTTCCGCCCACTCGACACCAACTTCTTTGAGTCATC
>JAKROC010000339.1 GCA_024509075.1 Endozoicomonas sp. | reverse complement strand
AAGAGCACCACTCATATTGGGGGCCATGTCGGAAATTACAAGGTCAACCTTATCAGCACCGATGGTGACCAGAATCTGCTCCAGCACCACCTCTTCGGTAAAATCGCCCTGAACAAAGTCAACGCCGGCAATGGCATCCATGGGCAGGATATCTGAGGCGACCACCCGCCCCTGTTCGCCCACCAATTGCACTGCCACCTGGGACCAACCACCCGGCGCAGCGCCCAGATCGACGACCTTGCTGCCAGGGCGGAAAATGCGATCCTTCTCCTGAATTTCCAGCAATTTGTAACTGGCTCTGGAGCGCCAGCCATCTTTTTGCGACTGCTTCACGTAATGGTCATCAAAATGTTCTTTCAACCAGCGACCACTACTTTTGGATCTCGCCATAATCGTTTGCAATTACCCTGAATTTAAAACCAACAATAACAAAAAGACAGTTGGCGTTTTTAACAAAAAAACCGTGGTAAGACACGCCACCGGAAAATACCGGCCACAACGATGGACATCATTTGAACGAATTGCGCAGTAAAACACTGGCGCAATACTGAAACCTGCCAGGAGACGAGCCGGTACATTTACCCCCCTGAAACGGCAATCGCCATCGACAACTACCTGTGGAAAAGCTGTCATTATCAGCAAAACCGCCGGCGGATAGTGTCGCACACAACCAACAAGGGAACAGGCCATCACTTCACCAGGCCATGCCCTGAGGCCAGCAACATGGATGCCAGCTTTTCGTGGTCAAGGGTTTCACCGCTGAGCACACTGGCCAGAATCTCACTGCCAAACAGCTGGGGCGAAAGAATAACGTCAGCCTTCACCTGGCGGACTTTATTCATATTTTTCGCATCATTAACCACCAGAACAGTTTTGATGTTCGGGTTCATATCCCTGGCAGTAAGGACAATAAACGCATTGGTGGCATCATCATCAGACAGCGCCAGCAATGCCTGACAATCGATAATTCCGGCTTTGTCCAACACCGCATTGTCAGTCACATCGCCAGAAACCAGATCCAGCTCCCGACCCACTCTTTGCTCAAACTGGGCAAACTCCTCCTCCGTATGAGCGGTGACCACGGTGATCCCGAGGCCCTTTTGCATTAGCTGGCTAATGGTGCCCATGGCCAGCACAGAAGTACCACAAACAATGAAGTGGTCTTTTCTTATCATGGTATGCCTTCTCCCTTTCGCGAGTTTATCGATACCCCTGCGAATCATTGAGCCGCCAAAGGTAGTCAACGATGTGGCAAATACGGTGATGCCCCCGACAATCATCGAGATGGTGAACAGGCGGGCTGATTCAGTGACGGGTACAATATCGCCGTAACCCACAGTCGTCATACTGACCACGGAGAAGTAAAAGGCCGTGGTCAAATTGTCAATCTTGGGTGAAAACCCGCTGCCAAAGTAAAGCGTGCCGTAGGTGCCGTAGAGCAGCAGGATGGAAAAGCTGATCACGGCGAAGATGGTGTCCGCCGTGGCGCTGTAGCGATCAAAATCTTTACCGAGCAGTGTCACGCCAGCAATGGTCACGGCGCAGAATACTGCCCTTACATGGGGTTCCGGGTGGTAGTTTATGGTGTAAGCCAAGGCGATGGCCAACAGAAAAACCCCCACAGCCCAGGCAATTCGTGCCCGAAACAGCATACCCAGGGCATTGAGCATCAGGAACATGCCCAACAGAAACCATGGCCCGCTGGCGACATCCGACCAGTTCAGGGCGAGAATGTCATTAATCTCAACCTGCACGGGCAGACCGCTGGCAAGCCCTTCAATATTTCTGAAGATCAGCAAACCATTAATAAAGACGGCATAAGCAGCAACCAAATGCCGGGACTGGAGCCAAAAAGTCTCGACTGCATACCAGAAACGATAAAGTGTTTGCAACGGCCTGCCCTGTACCTTATTGCCAATAAGTTGGTCAGAATATACAGCAATTACCCCGCTCCCGAGGAAATATTTGCCATTACCCGTCCGGGTACAATATCGCCGTAACCCACAGTCGTCATACTGACCACGGAGAAGTAAAA
>JAKROC010000338.1 GCA_024509075.1 Endozoicomonas sp. | reverse complement strand
CCCTGTACATCGAAATCCCATCAAAAAAATATTACTTAAGTTTCATCAGTGCAAGTGAACATGAAATAGTGGCTTATTTTTGTATATTAACTTAAGTCAAGAGTCTAATTATCTTGGGGAATGAGTTTTGCATTGGTGTAAGACTGTGTTAATTTTTCATTTTTTAGAAAAAGCATGGAAGAGGATAGACTTAATTTGTTTTCGTATTTACCATCTATTTATTTATCTGTATTCTTTACTGTGTCTATTTTCCTTTTCTTTTACTGATTATCCTGGCTCGATTAGCACAGCATGTACTAAAACCAGGAAGACCGAACCACCACGGAACATCATGGAATACCGGACACCACGGAACACTCTCGGAACACCGAATCTATATAGTTTCTTAATGTTTCTTATCTTATTTCTTTGTGGTATAAATAAATGTTGTTGTTATTGTTGTTGTTGACATTCTAGCTTTTAAAGAGATAATTAATTTTTTACATGATCTGTAATGGGAAAACAAAACAACACCATCAAATTCGGTGTTCCGGGGTGTTCCGGTGCTCCTAGTTTTAGTACATGCCAATTGGCACTGCCATCAGCGGAGCCAGCCTCAAAGACCACATTGATATCAAAGCACTAAGTGATATTCTTTATCACCTGCTCTCCACCACCATGTCTTTTTTTAGGTTGCATGTTATGATCAAGCTAAGCAGCTGTTACTTACATCAGGGTAAGTGTAGTGCAACATGGTTAATGTTCATGAAATACTAAGAGTTGCTCATAGGTTTTTCCTTGTTAATGCATGCATACAAATCAATACTGTTACTAAGAAGTAGATCTTAAATGTTTTTTTTTCCATATTGTGTAGATATTTCAAGGACAACGTTATTGCCCATTTCACTGCGAGTTTTATAGCGGTAAGAGAAATTTGAAGTAAAGAGATAACCCATTCAAACAAAGAACCTTTTTATAGACAATAAGGCACAGATGTAAATTGTAGCCATACATCAATTTATAAATAATAAAAATTTTTAACACATAGACATAGTATATGTTTGGAGACAGTGTGCAAAATACGTCCTGATGCATCAAACTAGAAAAAAACTAGAAGCAAATTTGTAAACAGTAAGGCCAAGTTGTTTTAAGGATTATGCCATCCAATTGATAAATTGTTGAAATTGTCATAGCATCTAAGATGTTACCGGCTATATGGCTAGTAAGTTGAAAAGTTAGTGTCAAGCCCTGGTAAAGGAAAATTGAACTGATCCTTGGGTCATAGGTTAGACTCCTAGAGAAAATAATGTGAAAGACAGGTTGTGAAAATGGTGGATTAGAAGAGAGAGTTATGGTGGGTTGGTGGAACAGCACATTTGAGTGTTTTTTACGTGAGTGCAAGGGAAGACAGAAGGAAACAGAACATAAACATTGAAACTCTCTTCAAAGCCATCAAACTCAATCATTTTTTGAACAAAACACGTTGGAATTGCTCTCTCTGTCTTTCACTGGTATACCTGTTTCTCCAAAAGGAAAATATCATCTCACTGAATGCATAGGAAAGTTTTTTTAACAGGTATCATTAACAACATATGAAATTTTAGTGTAAATTATTAAGCTGCAATACTATTTGCTCTTTATCAGGGAAAATGGGATGTACCACTTCCTAAAGTAAAAGCTGTAGGAGAAGATGAAGTTTTCAAAGTTGTAAAAACAGGGAGGTCCAAAAGTAAGTTTGTGGTTGTTAAATGCGAACTGTACTGAATTCAAATACATTTATTCAAGATAATGTTGCCCATAGTCTTGTGTAGCATGACTCTTTTGGCCAATTTGACCCCTTGAGTACTTGTACCCATGAGTATGATGTGTGCCACACCATTTTCACTTCAAATCTGGGAGGGCTGGTTTAAGTTGCTATTAGTAGGTTAGAGTTTTGTCAAATCTGAATTTGATACATTCAGTATCTACCAGTATGTGAGGCTGTTAACAGAGAAAAGAGTCCTGAGGTACCCTGTACATCGAAATCCCATCAAAAAAATATTACTTAAGTTTCATCAGTGCAAG
>JAKROC010000337.1 GCA_024509075.1 Endozoicomonas sp. | reverse complement strand
GGGGCTGAATAGTTACAAAATTTTTCTGTCGCTTGAGATATTCAATTGAACCTTTGATTACCTCACCTTCATGACCTTCAACATCTATTTTAACTAGTGATAACTTACGAGTATCTTTATTTTCAAAATAGCTATTGAGTGTTCTTGTTTTTACGGTCATTTGGTGGCTACTATCATTCGATATATGGGCCATTCCAGCAGATACATCAGAAGTGTTAAAGTTGGCAGAACCAATCATGTTACTAAGGGCACATTCGACAGTATCACATTTTATCCCATTTAATTCAGTATTCATTTTTAGAACTTGGAAGGTGTTTGGGTTTGGTTCAAATGCAGTAATTGAATCGGCTCCTAATCGATGAGCTCTTAATACATGTAGTCCAATATTAGCGCCGATATCAATGTAATGTCCGCCTTTTCTTAATGATTTTTTGTATATTTCATCTAGGTGTTCTTCCCAGTCTAAATGCTCCATGAAGTGCACTGTGATAAAATAATCTGCAGGATCTAACAACACTCTTTGTTGGTGATTATTTTTTAGAAATATAACTGGAGTTTTTTTTGGTCCACACTCGAAAAATATCGGATAATTTGTGGATTTATCTGGCAATATATTTGGAATTTCTTGAATCAAATGATTGTTTTTTTTGAAAAAACTTCTCGATATCATGCTTAGAGGGTTTTTCATCGATTTATATACCTTTTTTTTAAGGATGTGTTATCTCGCCAATAATTGAGTAAATCATTCATTGTTGTGTCAAAATTGATTTTTGGTTTCCAGTTGGTGTGCTTGTAAAATTTTTCAGTGTTAGGGATTTGTAAATCGGCATCGATTGGTCGAATTCTATTTGGATCAGTTTCTATAGTTATTTTTCCAGTAAAAATTGATTTGTTGACTAGGTGTGTGAGCATATCCTTTACTGAGAGATGAAACTTTCCGCCGATATTGTAGTATTCTCCTGGTATTGGGTTTATAGTTAACAGCATATAATAAGCTCTAACAGCATCACGTACATCAGACCATGTTCGTAAAGATTCAAGATTCCCTGTTTTTATTACAGGTGGTATTAATTCTTTCTCAATCATGGCAATTTGTTTTGCAAATGAACTTTCAGCAAAAACATCACCTCGCCGAGGTCCAGTATGAGTAAACATTCTAGTTGTGATTACGCACATGCCGTACGCTTCAGCATAATAACGCCCAGTAAGATCAGTCCCAACTTTTGAAATTGCATAGGGAGAGGCAGGGTGAAATGTGCACTCCTCATTGATTGGTAATTTTTCTTTAGGAACTCTACCAAATACTTCAGAGCTAGAGCATACATGAATGATTGCCTCTTTTGCATACTTTTTCAACGCGGAAAGAAGCCTTTCAGTACCTTGTATATTAGTATCATATGTTTCAAGTGGACTGTTAAATGAGATATAAGGGTAGCTTTGGGCTGCAAGGTGGAATACATAGTCTGGTTTAGAATCTCTTATCATATTATCCATGGATATAGAGTCTCTAAGATCTGCATAGACAAGCGTGATTCGATCACCTCGATTGATTCTATCGATATGATGTTTGATGTTATCTAGTGGTGACCGCCATCTGATCATTCCAAAAATATGCCAATTGGTGTTTTCGATAAGATAGTCAAGCAGATGAGAACCGACCATCCCTGTAATTCCTGTTATTAAGCAGCGAGTCATTACAACTGTTTCCCAAGTCCCATGGACTTTAAATAGACATCAATATTTGATTTGAAGCTGTGGCTTTTAAATGATATTTTTTTTTCAGGCTCAATTATGGTTTCTCTTATTGCACAGATTAAACTTTCATCGAGATTGACATCAAATAGGTTGGGTCTTTCATTTAAAAAAGGTTCAAGTTCTTTTATCAGATGAGTGTCAGAGAATATTACTCTTTTGCCAAACTGGATTGCCAAGCTTGCAATCCCACTGCCAGATTGCCCAGTTTCGAAGTATGGTACTAATACAATATCTACACTTTTTACTAGTGAGATCAATGTCTGATTGTCAGGAGAAATTTTTATATAAACTTTTCTGTCATTGTTGTC
>JAKROC010000336.1 GCA_024509075.1 Endozoicomonas sp. | reverse complement strand
GAGTTTTCAATTCATTTGGTCAAGAATACCGAATTTCATTTGCATGACTACTTACTATCCATTGTTTCCTGATAGTACACTGACCATCTTCCGATGCCCGACGGCCTTTGGTTTGCAGGCCGTCAATGACCCTGACTGCATCGTTGACAGCAGACTTACCCACATCGTTGTCGATGGTCATAATAATGGTGTGGGTAACAAGCATCAGAGTATTCGGACTTTGTTGAGGACTTATTCAGTGTAGTTATTAATTCGTAAGACTCTGCAGATCATACCCTGAAGATCGAATGAAAAACTTTCAAGCCTCCACCACCATCACCCGCACCATCACGGACGGGATGGGGGGAGTAACTGATTTTTCCCTAGTTGTTTCGGGGTACCTGTGCCAGATGAATACGATCCATAGCAACGTCTCCTTTGATATCGCTTCTGCTGAACGCAACAGACGATTGAATAGAAGACAATAGTACTAAGTTAAGAAACGGTATCCCATCCCCAACACAGCAAAAATGGCATTGGCCTTGCTTAAGCATTTGGGATGATGGTAGGTATTGATACGTATCAATGTTTGCAGAATGCCTATGGTTAATAATCGCGCACCGTCAGCAATCAGGATGTCCTGGCAATAGAACAGAGCCTGAACACTGCCTGAACTTCGGAGCCATTAAGGGAGGCAACACCAATATGATCGGAATCGAGAAATACACACTCAAGGATGGCCAAGTCGGTTGGCAGGTGAGCCTCTCTGCAAAGGCACAGAACCAGGCGGCTACCACGGTACAAACTCGACGCTTCAGTTGCACCCAATACGGTGAACAGGCTTTTCAAAAAGCACTGGAATGGTTTGAGGACGGCTACTTCCAAGCGGCTGGATGAAGATCAAACCCTCCACAGCCAGTAACAACAGGCCGCAGAAGATCTAACCGCTTTACCCCCGCTCGCGCAGGGAACCCGGAGAATAAATGTCCCCGGTGCGTAAACCAGCCCGCTAACCCCCACTTATGCAGGGAATGGCTGCATAATAACCAATCAATAAAAAAGCGCCACTTTTTTGAAGCCTACCCCTCAGCTTAAAGCTACCGTCTTCACCAGATTAAACGCACTGAAATCCAACCCATACTTCCCGGGATCAGCAAAAGCCGCCTGCGCCTTATCAAGCGCATCCTGAAGCGTAGAAAGCCCATTCTCAGGAATAATCTCAAAATCCAGCAGCCCAACCTTAACCCGGCCCAGGGTTATAGGATCTTCCAGGTCATCACTCCAGGTTTTCACCTCCCAGTCCAGGGCAAACTCACCTTTCACGCCAGATGCGCCCGAAAAACCACCCTGAACTGCCTGCAAAAATGAACACGGCAAATTCCTGGCCACCTGCCCATGAGCATCAATAAAGGAAAAATCCTGATCAATCTCCTTAATGGCCATCTGCTTAACCGTGCCCGAGCCGGAATTGGCATTCACCCCAATCCGCTGGCAATGGAACTGCACCAGCCGCTCAATACGGGCAATATCACCCACCCCATGAAACACCAGGTAAGGAGAATAGTAAGCCTGGTGCTTATTCAGCCGCAGCCTTTCCGGACCACCCGTGATATAGACTTTCTTGTACCGCTCCTGACCAGTGCTACTTAGCCAGGTGGGTTGCAGAGTCTCGTCCCGCAGGTCGTCCCGATGGCGCATGCTACCGACATAATGCCTGGTACGGGCAACAATGGACTGCTCCGCTGTCACCCCAAAAGCCAGGGCGCTCTTGTCTTTAAAAGCTGTGATAGATACCGTACTCCTGATCAAACAACAGCAAATCATTCAGCATCGACAGCGCCTTGTCGGTACTGCCGGTATGGCGAAAGCAGACATGGGATAACAGACCATCGAAGTGTATTGCACTACCGCGCAGGCTGGTATTCGAGCCCAGCTCAAACACCAGCTCAAAGGGCTTCATCATTGCCATGCCAGTACCTCCCGTGGTTTTGCCACTTCTGGCTGGGTGATCACGCCATCGGCACCGAACAAACGGGCATTTTGATACTCACTGGCAGCTTATACTGCCATCCCCGGTTTGCAGGAGTACGTCCTGATTCACCAGG
>JAKROC010000335.1 GCA_024509075.1 Endozoicomonas sp. | reverse complement strand
CTGGTCTGCCACGCCTGTGGTGGTAGCCTCAGCCGTTGGGACAGTCAATGGCAAATTCTGCTGCGCAGCGAATGGTCGCCGCCGGGTCGGTAGCAGCCGTGGCATCAAAACCGCTGCGCACCTTCATCGTCGACGGGATTACCAGACAATGTGAGTCAGTGGCCTCTTTGCTGGACGAGCCGGAACTGCAGTATAAATTTCAGGACAGTTTTTCGCTGTACTTTGACAGACCGTGGCCCGGTTGTGACGCACTGAAACGGCTACTACTAACGCGACAGGACATGAAAAATGCTTTCCTGTTAGTCAACAATATTGAGGAGTCACCTGTCAGACCGGCAAGACGTGTTTTTGATGTCAGGAGTGAATCAACGCTCTACAACCCGCAGATGGCCTGCCAGAATGAACGCGCGTTATCTCTGACCTACCACAGGGCGAGTACTCATGCAGATTTCTTATCTGAATTCCCGCGCAGGGAAATAAATCCGTTAGCCGCGGCGGTTCAGGCGGGTTTCTATCTCTGCGTAGCTGAAAAAAAACTGGTCTGCCACGCCTGTGGTGGTAGCCTCAGCCGTTGGGACAGTCAATGGCAAAACAAATCGCTAAAAGAAGTGCATGCCAAACTGTTTCCAGCCTGTTCTTTCCTGAAGGCCGAGTTCGGCCAGACATTTATCGACCATTGTCAGCAATCGGTGGCTGCCGGACAAGAGCCTGCGCCTTGCGCTCTGGGTGAATGTTCAAATTTTTATGCCTTGCGGCCTAACAAAGAGCAAATGAGGAAAGAGCAAGATGCCAGGGATTACCTGGCCCTGCTCCACCGTCTGTCCAACTCGGTACGCAAACAAGATCACCGCCATGAGAAACGTGAAGCTTACCGGCTGTTATCGGTTGAATTAATGGTACGTTCGTCTTGGAAAAACCTCAGAGACATCCTGACCGATCGAACTGTGAGGCAGTTTTTTGATCAGCTTCCCAGTCACATCAGACAAGAACAACTCAGTCAATTGCCCATGATGCTGAGTTTATTGCAGCTGCATCAGGATCTGTTAGCAATGCCAACCGTTCTCATCAATAAGGTTGTTACGCAGCTTGCTGGACTCTTGAGCGCAAGGGGTGAACCAGGCCCCCCTTCAAAGCTAATACCCCGCGTGAAGTCCATGATAATTTTTGTCCGTAGCCAGAAAACGATGGCGACCGCTGGGGAAGCCAGTCCATACCAACAATTGATCGCTCTGAAAACCTTCTTTAACGAGTCAACGCTGTTTAAGGTTCTGTACGATACTCCGGCTGGGGAGCAACTTCCCCTGATGTACCAGTCCTTTGCCACCAGGTGCTGGTTGCGCCAGCTCCTGTGTGACCTTGGTTGTGAATTTACTACCGATCTCGCTCATGACGTTGACAATAAGGCTAAGGTACCACTAATAGAAACGGAGACCACTGTTAAGCTGACCCGGGCATGCCAGCGGAGCATTAGCAATCAAGCCGATTTTATTGACTTCCTGATCAAAGCAGTGACTTGCGAGACACGCTTTGTGCCACTGCTCATGGATCGGGATAGTCGTGCAGCAGAGGGCATGGCATCGTTGCAAAATCCACGCTCGGACAGGGATCGCTTCAATCTTGAGCATTTTTTGGCCGAACTGGTCAGGGAACATTGGGATGGAATAATGCAGGCAACCACAAGACAGCAACCCAGCTTGTAGCTCTCTTTTCCAGGCAGAGGGGAGAAAAAGGGAGAAAAAGAGAAAAGGACATCCACTTCTTACCTTTCCGTAAAAGATTATCTGACCAGATTTTCTGTTTCCGGGTTAGTCTGGTCGCAAGCCTGGTGGCCAGAAGGGTCGTAAGGGCAGTTCGCTCCAACAGGTTGCTGAAGTTGATCATACACGGCGTTGTCCTGTCGCAGAGTGTGAGAGATGCCGCAAATCGCTGCGTTCTGTAGAACCCACCAGATTGATTGAAAGGCAAGTATTTGAGCCGGGACGTTTTGGTCATTTTGAGGTTACTGCTTTTGTGGCAGAGGTTAAAAAGTGCGACTGCGGTTATGTAACCCATGCCAGCTTTCCCGAAGGTATCAACTCACACGTGCAGTATGGACC
>JAKROC010000334.1 GCA_024509075.1 Endozoicomonas sp. | reverse complement strand
GCACTTATTGCCCGGACGTTTGGTTGTGTTCGCTTTGTGTACAACAGAGTCTTGCTGGACAGTGGTGCTCAGGCCCACATTGTGCATGATGGCGGGCTTACCCTGTTGCATCAGGCCGTAACAAGTCAGCAAAAGGAGTTAGTGGTTAAGCTTTTGCGCCATGGAGTTAATGTAAATGCTCCGGACGACGACGGTGCAACGCCCCTTTTTTGTGCTGTTGCTAATGATGATCGAGAGATGTTAGCTGAACTGCTGGCAGCCGGAGCACTGGTTGATCCGCTCTGTGAAGGCATAACTCCTTTGTGTCTGGCTGTCGAACTGGGTTCAGTCGCGCTGATTGATGAATTGATCATGGCTGGTGCTGCTGTCAATAGTTCAGGCAGCTCAGGAATGTCACCGTTGGCGTTAGCCGTCAGCCATGGGCGTCGTGATGTGGTCACCAGGTTGTTGGCTGCTGGTGCGGACGTTAATGTCTCTTTCGATGGCGGGGTTTCGCCGCTGTTGCTTGCCATTGCCAATGGTAACAGCGCACTGGTGTCTGATCTTCTGGAAGCAGAGTCAAAGATAAAGGCAGGCAGAAACTTCATGGCTGGGATGATCATCGAGTCAGCTATTGATCTGGCTCAGCGGTGCGGTAATAAAAATATTGTCCAGATGCTGAAATGCTGGATGGATTGAGGGTTATCAAATCTCCCGGAATACGCCACCCATAGCCTGATTGGAAGCAAAGCGACCTTTCAGGTTTGGGTGGAGATGGATAGCGACCAGCCTGACAAGGCTGGGGGTGGTAACTGATTTCGAAATAACGGTTGTTCTGCATTGACGATCGCCAAAAATACAGTATTTTGGCAAGCATGAAAACGAAACGAGCCTATAGGTACAGACTCTATCGAACGCTTGAGCAGGAAGCACTTATTGCCCGGACGTTTGGTTGTGTTCGCTTTGTGTACAACAGAGTCTTGCGCTGGCGTACAGATGAGTTCCATAAAAATGGCAACAGCATCAGCTGCACGGACGCATCCAGGCGGCTTACTGATCTGAAAAAAGACCCTGGGCTTCAGTGGTTGAACGACGTATCCTCCGTCCCAATACAGCAAACACTTCGTCACCAACAGGAAGCGTTTAAAAAACTTCCGGGCCGGCAGGGCCAGGTACCCGACGTTCAAAAAGAAGCACAGCAAGCAATCAGCAACGTTTGCGTCGTCTAAGTTTCTTCCTGTTGCGCCTTGGCTGGCAGCTGCCACTGAATCGCAGGTAAGCCGTGGCCAGTCAAATAGTCGTTGGCTCTGGAAAAGGGCCTGCTGCCGAAAAAGCCTCGATAGGCTGACAGTGGTGAAGGGTGGGCAGATTGCAATACCAGGTGTTTGCGGTTGTCGATAATGCGACCCTTTTTCTGGGCATAGCTGCCCCAGAGAATAAAGACGATATGCTCACGGAGTTCGTTCAACAGCCCCACGATCCGATCGGTAAATGTCTCCCAGCCCCGGCCCTGGTGGGATGCTGCCTGGCGGTGCTCGACTGTCAAAACGCTGTTCAGCAGTAGCACTCCCTGCCTGGCCCAGTGTTCCAGAAAGCCGTGGTGAGCTGGAGTAATGCCAAGATCCGAGTCCAGCTCTTTGTACATATTGACCAGTGAGGGAGGAATAGCCACGTCAGGGCGCACAGAGAAACTGAGCCCATGGGCTTGCCCGGGACCATGGTAAGGGTCCTGGCCGAGAATCACCACTTTCACATGGTCAAACGGAGTGAGGTTCATTGCTCGAAAATACTCACTGCCATCGGGATAAATGATTTTCCCCGAGGCTTTCTCCCGGCTGAGAAATTGTCGCAGTGACTGCATGTAACTTTTGGCAAACTCGTCCTCAAGCACTGCTTTCCAGGAAGGCTCCAATTTGATTTCTGGCATTACCCGCGCTCTTGATAACCTGATTTCGGCATAAAAATAGTTACCCGTCTCCTGAGAGCCTACTAAACTCACCGAGTTCTTTTCTCTGGCTCACAGGGAAAGCACTCTAGCACAGGATTGTTTTTTCTAAAAACAGCTATACCCAAAGGATTTCAAGTTGATTCGAGGCGGCAAATGAGCGAAGCCCCGGG
>JAKROC010000333.1 GCA_024509075.1 Endozoicomonas sp. | reverse complement strand
TACGGTATACGACCGTTTTCGGGATCGGGTTATCTTTCCCATCCGTGACAGTCGTTTATTTATTGTCAATCCCGATTTACCCTCGCGCTTGCAGCACAATTATCCTCTGGCTGCTCATAACCCCGAAACCCAGTTGGCGGCGGAGCAGAACATGGGCTGACCGACTACCCAACCTATGCAGCTTAAATAAAACAAAAAAAACGCCTTGCGGCGCTTTTTTATTCATCGCTGTTACTCGTCCAAAAAGCTGCGCAGATGATCAGAACGGGTCGGGTGACGCAGTTTTCTCAGCGCTTTCGCCTCAATCTGGCGGATACGCTCACGGGTAACGTCGAACTGCTTACCCACCTCTTCCAGCGTGTGATCAGTGTTCATGTCGATACCAAAACGCATTCTCAGCACCTTGGCTTCACGGGCGGTCAAACCAGCGAGCACCATGCGGGTGGACTCTTTCAAGCCTTCGCCAGTGGCCCGGTCGATGGGCGACTGCATGGTGGCATCTTCAATAAAGTCACCCAGATGGGAATCTTCATCGTCACCTATGGGCGTCTCCATAGAGATTGGCTCTTTGGATATTTTCAGCACCTTGCGGACTTTGTCTTCCGGCATGTCCATGCGCACCGCCAACTCTTCAGGGGTGGGTTCGCGGCCCATTTCCTGCAGCATCTGTCGGGAAATCCGGCTTAGCTTGTTGATAGTTTCAATCATGTGCACCGGTATCCGGATGGTACGGGCCTGATCCGCGATGGAGCGGGTGATTGCCTGACGAATCCACCAGGTAGCATATGTGGAAAATTTGTAGCCCCGGCGGTACTCAAACTTGTCTACCGCTTTCATCAAGCCGATGTTACCTTCCTGAATCAGGTCGAGAAACTGCATTCCACGGTTGGTGTACTTCTTGGCAATAGATATCACCAGACGCAGGTTTGCCTCCACCATCTCTTTCTTGGCACGGCGGGCTCTAGCCTCACCCAGAGACATCTTACGATTAATGTCTTTTATCTGGACCAGCGAAAGAGCAAATTCTTTCTCAATATTAGCCAGCTTTTTCTGGGCGCGAACGATTTCTTCACGGTAGTTTTGCAGAGTTTCTATGTAGCTGCCACTACCAGCGGCCAGTTCATCCACCCAGCCAAGATTAGTTTCATTACCGGGAAAGGCATTCAGGAAAATCTTACGCGGCATTTTCGACTTACGCACGCACAGATGCATCACTGCACGTTCATTGTCGCGTATGCGCTCAACGGCGTTACGAATACGGAACACCAGCATGTCAAAAATGCGTGGTACCAGCTTCAGCGGCATAAAGACCTCGGCCAGCTGGTCAAGCACCGCATCGCTCTCGTCCCAGCCGCGGCTGGTGACAGCGGCGTCGGCTTTTTCCAGCGCCTGTCTCAGCAGGTTAAAGCGCTCTTTTGCCTCTTCCGGATCAAGTCCACTGTCGCCTTCTTCTTCGCTGTCACCATCGGAGTCATCATCGTCATCAGAGTTATCATCAAGAGATGCATCGATTTCTACATCATCATCTTCAGACGTGCTGATTTCCGCGTCATCATCCGGGTCGATATAACCACTGATCACATCGGTCAGACGACCCTCTTCTTCTGTAAGACGATCGTACTCATCAAGCACAATCTGGGCAGAACCCGGGAAGTGGGCCAAGGCTGACATCACTTCACGCCAACCTTCTTCGATACGCTTGGCGATCTGTATTTCGCCTTCGCGGGTCAGCAGCTCAACGGTGCCCATTTCGCGCATGTACATGCGCACCGGGTCGGTGGTTCTGCCCGCCTCCTGTTCAACAGCAGCAAGGGCAGCAGCCGCTTCTTCAGCGGCTGCCTCATCGGTGTCGGCTTCGGACATGAGCAAGATGTCAGCGTCCGGCGCAGTCTCGTAGACAGTGATGCCCATGTCATTGATCATGCGGATGATGTCTTCCACCTGATCAGGATCGGAAATATCTTCCGGAAGATGGTCATTAACCTCCGCGTAAGTCAGGTATCCCTGCTCCTTACCACGGGCGATAAGCTCTCTTAATCTGGATTGTTGTTGCGAATTGAGGTCGATGAAAAATCACTGGACGATCAACGTGCTCTGGCAGTGCTG
>JAKROC010000332.1 GCA_024509075.1 Endozoicomonas sp. | reverse complement strand
TAGAGCAAGGACAGAAATTGACTCCAGAGCCTTTGTACCGTTTCACGCATCATAAACGCAGGAATGTTCGTGAATAAAGCCTGATTTATGCCCAATGCAAGCGAATTAGCAGGATTTCCAACCTGGAACGAACGGGCTGAGTCTCTTATCGTTGCTGTTTTTGGATGGGAACTCGCTAGAGACGATAGAAGCAGACATGGCGGCGGATCACTATTGTTAAGGACCGTCTCTAAAATAGCCGATATTCGAGCGCACACCTGTTTCAGTTATTCGGAGAGAACACCCGTTTCATATCGTGCTGTCCATCAGGCATTCGGGAAACCAGGCAGCGTGATAACCGGTAAATATCGCAGCCGCAACCTTCCCTTGATTCAGGCCAGGAAAATGGCACAGAGTGGCCATTAGCGTTTTTGAGGACTTGTGTTGTTGAGATGTTGTCAAAATCCGCAGTATTGAGTCGCCCTCACTGGAACAAGCCACTACTGAAACTGTTCCCAGGGCAGCCGGATAATGTTGTGTACCTGCCAAATGACGTAATTCGAAGCCAGGAGTACGCCTTGGCAAGGGTTGAGCTGGCAGAGAGAAACGCCACTTTTATCGAAAAGAGACTGATGGATGAGGCGCGAAGAAGGGTGGTCGAATCCCTGTGGAGCTCAACAAAAACCGGTGGGCTTCAGCTGGTTTGAGTAGCGTGACACCAAGGTTTGATGCATTTTTTGATCAACGAGATGGCGTCGTAGCAGGAGAACCACACCCGATGGATTTACAGCGCCGCTGCCTTTCTGAGTAACCCGACCTTATCAGTTCGCTCCCAGGTGAACTCGGGCTTTTCCCGACCAAAATGCCCATAAACGGCAGTTGACTGATAGATAGGGCGTTTCAGATCGAGCATTCTCAACAAACCGCCAGCGCGCAGGTCAAAATGTTCGCGGATCAACTCCACAATCCGTTCATCACTGACCTTGCCAGTCCCGAAAGTATTGATCGCGATGGAAGTGGGTTCGGAAACAGCAATAGCGTAGGAAACCTGAATTTCACAGCGTTCGGCCAGACCTGCGGCAACAATATTTTTGGCCACATAACGCCCGGCATAAGCTGCCGAACGATCAACTTTGGACGGGTCTTTACCTGAGAACGCCCCGCCACCGTGGCGTGCCATGCCACCATAGGTATCGACAATAATCTTGCGTCCGGTCAGGCCGCAGTCACCCACTGGGCCGCCAATGACAAAAACGCCCGTGGGGTTGATATGGTATTTGGTCTGCCCATGGAGCCAGCCCCGGGGAAAGACTGGCTTGATAATCTTCTCCATCACTTCATTGCGGATCTCTTCCAGCGACACATTCGGTGAGTGCTGAGTGGAGAGCACCACCGCATCAACTCCAGCAACGTGGCCGTGGTGGTCATAACGCATGGTGACCTGACTCTTGGCATCAGGACGCAACCAGGGCAACACACCATTTTTTCGCAACTGCGACTGGCGTTTGACCAACTCATGGGCGTAGTAAATGGGGGCAGGCATCAGTACCGGGGTTTCATTGGTGGCGTAACCAAACATCAACCCCTGGTCACCAGCACCTTGCTCACGCTCATCGGTTTCATCAACGCCCACGGCGATGTCCGGCGACTGTTTGCCAATGGCGTTAAGCACCGCTACAGACTCGCCATCAAAGCCCAAGTCACCATGATCGTAACCAATACTCGTCACCACCTTGCGTACCAGCTCTTCAATATCGACGTAAGTGTTGGTACGCACTTCACCGGCAACAATCACCATGCCCGTTTTTACCATGGTTTCAACGGCTACCCGAGCATTGGGATCATCCTTGATGATGGCGTCCAGGACCGCATCGGAGATCTGGTCAGCAATTTTGTCCGGATGACCCTCTGACACCGATTCCGAGGTGAATAGCGAATACTCAGACATAGCCATTGAACCCTCTTGCGTGGAGTAAATTCGCCAGCCGCAACCGGCAAACGGACAGACCAACGCCTTATTTCAGGAAGAAAAAAACGCCAGGCTACGCTCTGGAAAGGCCGCAGCACCAATCAGGCCAGCCACAATGCCAGCATACAGCTGATGTCCAGCGATCAATTCCTGAAAAACTGTAT
>JAKROC010000331.1 GCA_024509075.1 Endozoicomonas sp. | reverse complement strand
ACCGAACGCCCCTCATTGGCAAGCACGCCCTCATCGACCACGCCAGAGCCAGAAAGCACCAGTACCGGGGTAAGTCTTTCTCCCTTTGAAAGGACACCACTGGGCAGTATGAATAGTGCAGCCGTAACCCGGACAGATGATATTACACAACTGTCATCGTCTGGTTCGAACAGCGCAGACAAACAGTCGTCCACTGAGACCCTCTCAACGCCAGCACAAACCCCGGCACGCAGCACCGAACGCCCCTCATTGGCAAGCACGCCCTCATCGACCACGCCAGAGCCAGAAAACACCGTTACATCCAGGCTGGCAGGCTCCCCCACTGAGAGCCGGTCTGACCAAACCTCCACGCCCGAGCCATTGGCACCAACATCGTCTCAGGCAACGACCAACGCATCGATCAGCCAGGCGGATCACTCCCTGGGCATACAGAGCAAACAGTGGCTCAGGCAGTATGCCAACGAAGCCACGAGGATCTTCAACGACTTTGCCAGAACGGCCCGGAACATAGAAACCCTTAACGGCCAGCAAATGCAGCAGCTGCCGGTAAATGACCGGCGAGTTGATGTTGGCTCATCGTCAGTGCTGCAATGGCCGTATGCACGCCTGCAATGCCTGGCATACAACCTTGCCGTACTGACGGAACAGCTTGAAGAGGGCTTTCAGGAGGCCTATCTGTACACTGACGCCTACATTGACACCCTTAAGATCGCCGCTGAAAAGGCGCTTGCCGACCCCTCAGACGTCGCTACCATGGAAGCCATGGTGGTCAGCGATCTGGCCCATCAATTCCTCAATATGTACTCTCTCTACAGCGCCCAGCGGCACGAGATGTTCCGCTCCATGGGCTTTGCCGGGGAAGGAGGCGATTCACTCTTTCTTCAGGGCTTCCAAGTCGCTTCCCTGATAAAAGGGGTCGAGCAGGTGCAACGCGGTGAGACACCAGGCTGGATAATACCAACCGGACTTTTCAGCAAGGTTCTCAGCGAGCTGTCGGGCTATCTGCACGGCGAGGCCAGCAGAGGCGCAAATCCTGTCAGCGGCCACAATTCCCGCGCGCCCCACCCTGACCAGGCCCTGCAGGCCGCCATAGACGGTGTGACCGTGGAAGCGTGGCAAGAATTAGGGGTGCTGGCCTCGTCACAGCCACCCAAAATAGAGAAGATGCTGCATCACCTCATTCGTGCGGAGAGCAACGGCTATATAAACGACCTTAAACAGGTTGATCATACGCCGCCGCCGTTCTTGCATTCCGACTACGTCGCTGTGATCAGGCAACCTGATGAGTATAAGCCAGTAACCCGTGGCAGTGGCGTCACCTGCTCTGCCGACCATACACGCGAGGTGATGCACAGGGCACCCGTTGTCCAGACCAGTAAACCACCGTCTTATGTATCAACATCCTCGCCGTCAACGGCAACACCGGAACCGGCAACTGCGCCAACCACCGCCCCGACCACTCATACCCAGGCGGTGCACCCGGGCATGCAGAGCAGGCGGTGGCTCAAACAGTACGCCAATGAGGCCATGAAGATCTACAACAACCTGGCCAAGGTGGCCCATAACATGGCGACCCACAATGGCCGGCAAATGCAGCAGCTGCCGGAAAGGAACCGGCGTGTTCATGCAGAGGGCGAGTCGGTTCTGCAATGGCCGTATGCACGCCTGCAATGCCTGGCCTACAACCTTGGCGCCCTGACGGAGCAATTTGAAAACAGTTTCCGGGAGACGTACCAGTACACTGACGCCTACATTTATGTCCTTGAGGCCGAAGCAAGAAAGACGGAGTCCGATGACCTGGTCGCCGACATCGCAACCGCCAAAGCCATGGTTACCCGGGATCTGACCAACCAGTTCCTGAACATGTACTCCCTCTACAGCGCAACACGGCACCAGATGTTCCGGTCAACGGGATTTGCCGGAGAAGACGAGGATTCAGCCTATCTCCAGGGGTTCAGCCTCGCGTCCCTGACAGACGGGGTTAGCCAGGTGCAAGGCGGTGAGACACCCGGCTGGATCTTGCCAACCGGGCTCTTCAGTGACGTCCTCGACGGCGTGTCGAGTTACCTGGCAGCCGCTGTGGCCAACCCGGTCACTGGCCACGTCACACGTACGCCCC
>JAKROC010000330.1 GCA_024509075.1 Endozoicomonas sp. | reverse complement strand
TCAACCAGCACAGAGGCCATCAAGTCAACCATCCCTTCTGGCAATTCGTTCCCTGTTGTCAATGAACGATGCAAATAAAAGCCAATCACCTCAGCAGGCACCACCGCCAGCCAGAAAAGAACCGTCAAACTGAGCCCGTAACGGGAAAAAAAGTATAATGCCTGAGTAATAGCTGCCATATGCATCTACCAGGGAATGGGTGAACCATCAAAGCTGATAAACTGTCCGCTATTTTTTAAAGACAACTGCTCGATCACTTTGCGAATGCCGTGGATGGACGTTTCTGTGTCCAGAGGTGCGTTCGTGCCCCCCATATCAGTGCGAACCCAACCGGGGTGTACAATTCCAACACTGATCCCGAGTCCGGCCAGGTCAATGGCCAGACTTTTGCCAATGGCATTCAAAGCCGCCTTGGCTGAACGGTAGATATAACTGCCTCCCTTCTGGTTGTCACCGATGCTGCCCATCTTGCTCGACATCATGATGACTTTTTTTTCCTTGCTACTGGCCACTTTGTCAATCAGCGCCTGGGTAACCATCATGGGTGCAACCGCATTAACCCGCAACACTTCCATCCACGGTTCAACCGTCAGCTGGTCGTAGCCCAAGCCAGAGGGACCGTAAATCCCGGCATTATTGATCAAAATATCAACAGGCTCTTCAATAACGTAGGGAAGATTGTGAATCATTCCAGGCTGGGTAATGTCAAGAGGCACCAGCTCAAACTGATGACCTGAATTGTGTTTCAGCTCCAGTAATTCCCGCGACTGCTCAGGAAAACGGCAACAGCCATAAACTTTTACCCCCTCCAACAAATACTGGCGACACAGCTCCAGACCCAGCCCCCGACTGACTCCGGTGACTACAATTACCTTTTGCATAGTGCCTCCTGAGGAAGAGAACAACCAAACATTAGAAGTTACGAAAAATTGACCGATACCCTATCTTAAAGCGAGATCCATTCAACACAAGCATAAACGCCAGCGGATTGTACCCAATGGATTTCATGTTGCCTTGCGACAGTTATTGAGTGAAGCTTTATATCCTCGGGCACTGGAAACATGGAAATACTATGTGACCAAGCCCCGGTAAAGACAGCACGAGCGCAGCCCCTTGGGGCATCAAGGCAACACAGTAGCAGCATGAAAGGCAACGGGTATATGACCAATTTCTCATTGGTCTGTTCTGCCAGGGGGGCAAGCACGATGAGTAAAATACCTGACCAACCAAACCAATCACCAGCCGTGTCCCAGTCAGTCTATAACGATGAAATAAACACGGGAAAACTCGGCGGCAAACAGGTAAGCCGAACCGAAAGCAAAAAAGTTTACCTGAAAAAAACCAGTGTCGGCATATCAGGAGCGCTACTGAATAGACGACAAATAACTAAAAACAGCTTGCATATGATGATTGCGCTCGGTACTCAGCAGCAATGGCCAGCCCTCGGGTCAGCAATCCTCCTGCACGGCAATAGCCTGGAAAACCTGGGCTTTGCTATGGACACCTTGCAGCAACACGGCATCAAACTGCCTGCGCAGATTCAGAACCAGGCGGGACTCCGCTTCACCGAGCTCGCGAGCGCCAGTACAGCTGCAACATTGCACAGTAACCTGCCAGAGGATGCCCTACAAGCACTTAATATGCTTAATCATATCGCTGTGCACCATAACAACCATGAAAGCCCAATCGGTACAATCTCTTGTCTGGCGGTAAATGAGTTTATCGATAAATATCAACTAAACGACGCCGACCGGGAAAGCATGATCAAGAACATGTCTGCAACAGTTTACTCACTGATTTCTGAAAAAATGAAACATTACGAGAATTCAGTTCTCAGCAATACCACAGATGAAGAAATCACCACGCAGATTAAGTATTCACAAAACGAGCGGCGAATTGAAGAAAGTTTTTGGCAAGAGGACATAAACTCTTGAGAAAAAACCAACATTAACTGAACGATTGTTCTAAGATTGATTACCTGTCTTCCAAATATAAAACCTTCAAAAATGAGGGTTTTATTGAGTTAATGTTCGAACTTTGCAAGTTAGTCTTTTGCACCCGTCTCAATAGGGAGGGACAGTTCAGGTAATTTTCTTTTCTTCGCGGCCCGTCTATCTGTACT
>JAKROC010000033.1 GCA_024509075.1 Endozoicomonas sp. | reverse complement strand
CCGTGTTGAAGAATTCCACCATCAGCAGTGTGATTCAGTGGATTGCTGCCACTACCGCAGCGGGCGTCATCGCCTTTGCCATCAAACAGTTTTTCTAACCATGGCCAATCACTGTAAATACAAGCCGGAAATGTGTCAGCAGGTGAAGGCGCTGATGAGTACCGGTTTGAGTCGTAAGGCTACCGCCACCGAAATGGGGATCAGCTATAACACGTTTTTGTCGTACATCGACAAGCATGAAGAATTTGCACAGGCGGTAGCTCAGGCCGATGTGCTGGCAGAGGTGTTCTGGGAAGAGAAATACATGCAGGGCGCACTGGGTATGAACAAGGATGTGTCGCCTGCCATGCTGATTATGTATATGAAAAACCGATACCACTGGCGCGATCGTCACGAGCAGACCGTGGTAACGGAAAAAATGCCGACACTGGACGAATGGCTGGAAGAAAGGGACGGGTAAAGCCAGCCCGGGAACGGCTGCTGACGGAGTTTACCTTCTATGCCAGCAAGTGCCTGAAAATCCGCACCAAAAGCGCCAAAGTGATTCCCTTTCAGCTGAACAAAGCTCAGCTCTATCTGGATAGTCGGATTGAAGACCAGAGGCAACGCACCGGCAAGGTCAGAATTGTCGTGCTCAAAGGCAGTTTACTACTATTTAACGATGTTTGGTGCCCAGGAGAAGACTCGAACTTCCACGACCTTGCAGTCACTGGCACCTGAAGCCAGCGCGTCTACCAATTCCGCCACCTGGGCATCGTCAAATTTTGCAGAACTTACGTTCTAAAACAGGGCTATTTTTTAGCCGCAGGTTTCAGGATTCTTTTTAGGAAACGACAACTGTCATTTGCCAGAAAAAATCGTCAACCATTTGTTTTGAAAGGACAAAGATCCAAAAACAAAACGACCAGCGGTTTAGTTCACACCAGCACCTGAAGCTGGCGCGTCTACCAATTCCGCCACCTGAGCCTTGTCATCGCCGTCCAACAACTCAGCGATGCGGCGCATATTAGAGATCGACCCGATGGCTGTCAACTACTGGATAGAAGATTAATTGCAGACAGGGAAAGCTACGGATGTCTGCTGCGGTTATCTGCTGATCAAGAATCAGTCAGCGGACACGTTAATTCGCGCCCGCCGACGTGTGTGCCAGAGAAATGAAACCATTACCATCGCGAAAGGAATTGTACCAGTTCAGAAAATTCGCTTAGTTAACGGCTTGTTTTAACGCTTTGCCAGGTTTAAAAGCAACAGTCTTGCTTGCCTTGATATGAATGGTTTCACCAGTTTGCGGGTTTTTGCCGGTGCGGGCCGCACGGCTGCGCTGTTCAAAGGTACCGAAACCAATCAGGTTGACCGAGTCAGCTGACTTCATGGCGCTGGTAATTGCCTCAAGAATGGCATTCAGGGCCAGGGCAGCTTTGTCTTTGCTGATATCCGCTTCATCGGCAATGACGTTGACCAGATCTGGTTTACGCATAGTATATACACTCCGTTTTGTTTTTCTTGTCTCGTTTTTTGCGGCCAAGAGACAAAGCAGTAAAGTAATTACCGTGCTGGTGTCCGCTGTGGGTAACTGTTGAACCACCTCGGATTTATCCACAAACATCAAACCGATAATGACCAGATCCCGCATAACCCAGGTCCAGGCAAGAATAAATACACACAACCAGCCAAGTGCCGGCCTCCAGCCAGAGACAAATACCGATGGGTGTCTGGCTTCTTCGATATTGGCCAGTGCCTGCAAGATATGAGGCTGCTGCAACTGGTGGTTCAGTGACAGTTCTGCTTTGGCCCGTTCCTCATCGGAAGTGAATAAACCATCCAGACCGTTCATCAGTTCTTTGGCAATCCCTGCCATTGGGTTCAGGTTAATCATCGTCCACCAGTTCAAAGTGTGGATAATCCTTAAACCGCTGATCCTTCAGCTGACCATCTCGATCCCAGTCACCACCCCAGCGCAGTTTAATGCCCATCTCTTCAGCCACACCTAACACATACCCGGCAAAGTGTGCAGACCGCTGATAATCAGACCAGTTTATTGGGTAGGGCATAACGTCCACGGCCTTGCTGGGCAGCGCATTGTGATTACTGTCAGGCCACTGCAATTTCGACTGACCACTTTCAAACGCCAGGGTCTGAGCAGCTTCATTTCGATGACCGCAAATAATCGTGCAGTCATAATGCTCAATCACTTTATTGAACACACGCTGAAGCCGCTCATCACAAGTCGACAAATGTCGTTTGGATGAAGCAGAAAAGTGGAACATTAAGACCCTTTTTTATAGTGGTTCAGTTTGGGGGTGGCAGATACTAAAAACCCGGCAACAGGGCCGGGCTTCTTTTAAGGATTCAATCATCGGTAAATCAAGTGTTCGGGAGCTTTCCCAACATGAGCTTTTACCGTACTTTTACTCTCACTCTGAGTCAAGGCTGACCTCATCATCTTCTTTCTGATGCCATATCTTCAGTATCAAGACATCACGATCGTCAGCAAGATAGCGAATCTTGTAATCCCTGATGATCAGGTCACGCAAACGAGGATTCAGTTTATCCCCTACCAGCACTCCCATGTTCGGTTGATGACACAGATTGTTAATTTTTCTGACCAGGTACTCTGCCATTCGCTGTGCCGCAGGCGGATTTTTTTCTGCAATAAACTGTCTCAGTCGTTTCAGGTCATCAACGGCACTCCTGGAAAACCTGAGTTTCATTCAGGTGCCTCCAACTCATTATCACTGCCCCAGCTTTCCAACCATTCCATCACGACGTCACCGTCTACGGTATCTCCCCTGCGCACCTGATCCAGTGCTTGCAGGGTCTCGTCCCACTCCTGTATTTCACGGGCGTGTTTCTTGATGTACTCCCTGACCGCTTCGTTAATGAGATAGTTGCGGCTACGGCTCAACACTTTGGCCAACTGGTTTAACGGTTCTTCAATATCCTGATTCAGACGAACGCTGGATACACTCATACATGACCTCCTTTTTGGCGTATTACATTGTATTACACTTAAGTTCGGCCTGCCGTCAATAAGGTTCATGCCGGATAATCCCCGATTGCCCCAACAGATCCTGAACCTCATCCTCTGCCAGCCGGATCAGCTCATTGCAAACCTGACGGCACTTCTGCTGCCAGCGGTAAACTGTGCTTTCCCCCTTACCCTTGATCTGGATCTTACCTCTGGCCTGCCTCAGCTGCGGGTGCTCGAGTTCATACATCAGCCAGAGTCTCAGCAGCACGGGATTGCATCGAAACGGTTTCGGTAAACGTTTATCACTGCGTAGCTGGATTGCGAAGCCCTGCCAAGACCCAACCGGCAAGATGTGTATGTGAGCGATGAAGACTACGCCTGCGTTTACTATCTGGCCAATCCGTTCTGGAAAGCCATGATGGAATTTGCCTACATCTGCCGGGCAAGACGTTCCGAGCTGATCAATATGAAGCGGGACCAGCTGCTGGAAAAAGGCATACAGCTGAAACGGGGCAAAGGGTCA
The DNA here is from genome assembly GCA_024509075.1 of Endozoicomonas sp. Classification (GTDB taxonomy): domain Bacteria; phylum Pseudomonadota; class Gammaproteobacteria; order Pseudomonadales; family Endozoicomonadaceae; genus Endozoicomonas. The sequence goes on along the minus strand of JAKROC010000033.1, from coordinate 18,784 downwards.
GTGGATGAAATCACCCTCTGGACTCCGCGGCTGAGAAAAGCACTCAAGCTACTTGAAGACTACAACAACGGTGAAAGGTTTGAGTATGTATTCGGGGCGCCCAACGTAATTGCCAAAAAAGGCATTCAGATGTCACCAGGGAAAAAGATGCACAAAAACACGCTGGACAGCCAGTGGCAAAAACTGATCAACCGTGCAGTGGATGAAGGGCTCATTGACGAGAAATGGCACTTCCATGATCTCAAGGCAAAGGGAGTCTCTGACCATGAAGGACTGGTCTCCGGCCACAAAACAATGGAAGCGAAGAAAATCTATATCCGGAAAACCTAGGAAGTACAGGGTACGAGATAGCGAAGAGGGAGAGCGATAAGAGAAGATACCACCGGGCGAAAGTCCGGTTTTTTTTACCGTGAATTACACGACAAATCTTTAATAATTGGTGCCCAGGAGAAGACTCGAACTTCCACAACCATACGGTTACCAGCACCTGAAGCTGGCGCGTCTACCAATTCCGCCACCTGGGCATATGCGACAATTTACTACTATTTAACGATGTTTGGTGCCCAGGAGAAGACTCGAACTTCCACGACCTTGCAGTCACTGGCACCTGAAGCCAGCGCGTCTACCAATTCCGCCACCTGGGCATCGTCAAATTTTGCAGAACTTACGTTCTAAAACAGGGCTATTTTTTAGCCGCAGGTTTCAGGATTCTTTTTAGGAAACGACAACTGTCATTTGCCAGAAAAAATCGTCAACCATTTGTTTTGAAAGGACAAAGGTCCAAAAACAAAACGACCAGCGGTTTAGTTCACACCAGCACCTGAAGCTGGCGCGTCTACCAATTCCGCCACCTGAGCCTTGTCATCGCCGTCCAACAACTCAGCGATGCGGCGCATATTAGAGATCGACCCGATGGCTGTCAACTACTGGATAGAAGATTAATTGCAGACAGGGAAAGCTACGGATGTCTGCTGTGGTTATCTGCTGATCAAGAATCAGTCAGCGGACACGTTAATTCGCGCCCGCCGACGTGTGTGCCAGAGAAATGAAACCATTACCATCGCGAAAGGAATTGTACCAGTTCAGAAAATTCGCTTAGTTAACGGCTTGTTTTAACGCTTTGCCAGGTTTAAAAGCAACAGTCTTGCTTGCCTTGATATGAATGGTTTCACCAGTTTGCGGGTTTTTGCCGGTGCGGGCCGCACGGCTGCGCTGTTCAAAGGTACCGAAACCAATCAGGTTGACCGAGTCAGCTGACTTCATGGCGCTGGTAATTGCCTCAAGAATGGCATTCAGGGCCAGGGCAGCTTTGTCTTTGCTGATATCCGCTTCATCGGCAATGACGTTGACCAGATCTGGTTTACGCATAGTATATACACTCCGTTTTGTTTTTCTTGTCTCGTTTTTTGCGGCCAAGAGACCAATCGGCGCGGACTCTCAACCACCGACCCTATCGCTCACAGGAAAAACAGACTAAAGCACCGCTGCCACAAGGGCAATAGAGCTTAGCTGCCGTTCCGGTTTTTTTTATCCGGTTAGCTGACCTCCATCATCTCAAAGTCCAACTTACCTGTGCCGCAATCCGGGCAAAGCCAATCTTGCGGTACGTCTTCCCAAGCGGTTCCGGCAGGGATACCGTCCTCCGGCCAGCCTGCTGCCTCGTCATAAATGAAACCACAGACCATGCACTGCCACTTTTTCATACTCCCCTCCAGTGAATGCCGTTTGCTGGGCACGACAAACGGCGTGGTAGAAAAACGCAACTCACTGCATGCATAAAAACAGGCTCAGCCATAGAGCCGCGTTGGTGACAAAAGTTCTCCCAAACAGGCGAGCACAGAAAGATTAACACTCAAAACCAGCAGGCAAACAATTTATTTCAGCCGGTATCAGATTGTTGTTACGGTTTATTGATCCCCGGCAAGATAAATCCTCAGCTGCACCCCTGTACTCATCTCCAGCTGTCGTCCAGAGTCAGGCTGCACAAGGATCAAATAACAACAAAGCGAGGCACACCCTATGAGAAGCCACCAGGCTCAGTTAGCGCCGATCCGCAACATCGCCTTGCTCGGTCACTGTGGCAGTGCAAATCCACTTTGATTGAAGCTCTGCTCAATGAGCAGGCGCCTTCACCGGGCATGACGAACGCAAAGTCGTCAATAACACAGCGCAGGAACGACAGGCCAACCACACTCTGGAAACCTGGCTGTTCCACAGCGCCCGTGAGCACGCCCAGATCAATCTGATCGATACACCGGGGACAGCCGAGCTGTTCGGTCGTGCCATAGCGGTGATGCCGGCAACGGAGTCCGTTGCCCTGGTCATTAATGCCCGCCAGGGGATTGAACTGGTCTACACGCAAAGCTTTTGAGCTGCTGCAAGCGTCACACAAGCGCGGCTTGATCGTGGTCAATCAATGTGATGCCAGCGACGCCAGGGTGGTCGAGACATTGCAGTCGATACAGCAACGCTTTGGTACCCACTGCCTGCCCATCAATCTGCCCTCGGCAGATTACACAACAATGGTTGGTGACGGGCGCCGGGCCTTTCGGGTCAGTCATCTGCTAAAACTGCAAGGCAATCAATCGGTAGAAGTTGATGCTGCGGGCCCCGGGGATATCTGCGCTGTTGCCAGGGTGGATAATATTCACTTTGATGCCGTGCTGCACGATTCGCACGACGAGGATCACTTCTATCTCCAGCCGGCCACCTTCCCGCCCCTCATGAGCGCTCTGGCAATTGAGGCCAGTTGCCACAGCGATGAGCAGAAGTTATCTGACGTGTTGCAACGCATGGCTGTGGAGGACCCCAGTCTTGTCGTCAATGGCATGATGGTCGGGCAGCGAACCCAACGTAATGAAACGGTCATCAGCGGCTTGGGCCGGGTGCACTTGCAGGTGATTCTGGACAAGATACACGCGGTCTACCACTTGAACGTCACCACTCGTTTACCCGGCATCCCTTATCGGGAGACCATTCTCAAGGCGGCCAGCGTTCATCACCGGCACAAGAAGCAAAAAAGCGGTGGCTCTGGACAGTTTGATGAGGTGTTTTTACCCATTGAGCCACTGCCCAGAGGAGCCGGTTTTGAGTTTGCCAGTGAAGTGGTCGGCGGAGCAATCCCGAGCCAGCACCTGCCTGCGGTGGAAAAAGGAGTGCGTGAAGTGATGAATTGCGGTGCCATTGCCGGTTACCCCATGCAGAACATCCGAGTAGTGGTCTACGATGGTAAGCACCACAGTGTGGACTCGAAGGGGATTGCCTTTGTCACCGCTGGAAAAAAGGCGTTTCTGGCTGCCATCAGCTGCGCTGAGCCAATCTTGCTTGAGCCATATATGGCTTTGCAAGTAACAGCGCCGGTCTGGAGTGTTGGCGATATTACTGGACACTTGTCGGCTGAACGCGGATTGATCGGTGGCTCGGAGTTAAAGACAGACAACGATGTCTGCATTGAGGCTGAAGTGCCGCTCGCCACGGTACTTGAATACAGCACGGTGCTGCGCTCCATGACCGCCGGCGAAGGTGAGTTTGCCATGACATTCAGCCGCTACGGGCAGGTTCCTGCCTCGGTCCAGCAGGCTCTGTCGGTCCGAAACTGATGTTTTGCGATGCCCGTTTACGGGCGTCGTCCGCCTTTTGTCCGTTTGTCACTGGATGCCAATTACGGGCATACTTGCAAGGTCTCAGCCGTTGACCGAAGACCTCACCCATGACCATTGCCACCAAGCTGCCTCTTGGCAACACCAGAAAGATCCTGTCAGCCCTGCTTGTCAGTGCCTGCCTATGGCCTCAGCCCGGCATCAGCAATGAACAGCAGGCCACCCGGGCAGAGATTCAGGTTCTTGAAGAGGATATTGATCAGCTGCGCAAGCTGCTTGATTCCATCAACGCCCAGCAGACCTCGACCCGCAGCAAAATCCAGAAAAACGATAAGAGCATCCATCAACTCAACGCAGAGATCAAAGCCCTGGAAACCCGCCTGAAGGAGGGGCAAGGTGAAGTAAAAAAGCTGGCCAGCCGTCAGCAACAACTGGCGGCCAAGAGTGAAGAGCAAAAGGCGCAGGCTGCCCGCAGCCTGCGCTCACTGTATCAGGGAATGGGCGAAAGCCGGATCAAACTGCTGCTGAACCAGGAAAACCCGGAGTTTGTCTCCCGCCAGATGGTTTACCTGGACTATTTCCAACAGGCTCAACTGCAGACGATCCGCAACTATGAACAAACCGCGACCGAGCTGAAGACGCTGGAAAAACAACAGCATCAATTGATTGCCCAGCTTGACCGGGAAAAAAGCGCTATTGCCCAGAAAAAGCAGGCAGTGGTCAGGCAGCAGGCCAAACAGAAGCAGCTTTTGGCCGAATTAGCCACAAGCTACCGTAAAGGCGGCCATGAACTGGAGCAACTTGAGCGGGAGCGAGAGCAACTGGACAAGGTTCTGGCTACCATCATCAGTCGGCAACGGGCTGCCAGCAGGCAACCGTTCAAAAGCCGTCAGGGAAAACTCGTATGGCCTGTCTCAGGCAAGGTGCTGTTTAATTTCAATGATCAGAACGCAGAAACCCGTTTGCACTGGCAAGGTATGTTCATTGCGGCAAAAGCAGGGTCTACCGTCGAGGCCGTCCATGATGGCCGAGTTATTTTTGCTGACTGGTTAAGTGGCTATGGTCTGGTGGCCATTGTAGATCACGGTAACCAGTATCTGACGCTGTACGCTCACAATAGCGCTATCCTCAAACAGGCGGGAGATACCGTTCTGGCGGGCGAGCCTCTGGCCATCAGTGGTGAGAGCGGCGCGCAACAGACAGAGGGTATTTATTTTGAGGTACGCTACAAGGGCAAGCCACAAAACCCCGCTGTATGGCTCACCCGGTAAGTTGTGTAGTTTCAATCAGTGATACCGATAAGTAATTTCTATACTTCACTGATTTTCCATATTGTCCGGGAGCATTCATGAATCTGGCGTTCAACCTCAACCGGCTTTCCCGGGTAACCAATGCATCATTTACCCCCTTTCGCCCCTCCTTGCTGCATCGTTCACTGTGCTCCGCCTTGCTGGCCCTGACCGTGACCCTGCCCTCTTGGGCAGCAGGCCCTTCCACACCCTCCCAAAGCCGGCTACCTCTTGAAGACCTGCGCGCCTTTACCGAAGTAATGGAGCGCATAAAGCAAGCTTACGTAGAGAAGATAGACGACAAAACACTGTTAGAAAACGCCATTCATGGCATGCTCAATGGTCTTGACCCTCACTCAGCTTACCTGGCACCTGACGACTTTCGTGAGCTGGAAGAGAACACATCAGGAAAGTTTGGTGGTCTGGGTATTGAGGTAGGCCTGGAGGACGGTTTTATCAAAGTCGTCAGCCCGATTGATGACACGCCCGCTGCCAAGGCGGGCATTCAGGCCGGTGACTTGATCATCAAACTGGATGACAGTTCGGTGAAAGGCATGAGCCTGAGTGAGTCAGTGGAAAAAATGCGCGGTATGGTGGGTACACCTGTGCGACTCACCATTGTGCGCGAAGGAGAAGAAAAGCCGCTGGAGATCACTCTGGAACGGGCAGTTATTCGCATTCAGAGCGTTAAGACCAAAAGCCTGGCACCCGGTTATGGTTATGTTCGCATCAGTCAATTCCAGACCGATACTGGCAAAGAACTGATAGAGGCACTGAATAAGCTGAACGCCAAAGAGGGTCAACTCCACGGTCTGGTGCTGGATCTGCGCAACAATCCGGGTGGCGTGTTGCAGGCGGCCGTTGCTGTGACAGATGCGTTTATTCGTGATGGTCTGATTGTATACACCAAAGGTCGTATACCCAACTCCGAACTGCGCTTTAACGCCACCAAAAATGATCCTTCACGGGGTGTGCCACTGGTGGTGCTGATTAACGGCGGCTCTGCTTCCGCTTCAGAAATTGTTGCCGGTGCCCTGCAAGACCACAACCGTGCGGTGTTACTTGGCACCAACTCTTTTGGCAAAGGTTCGGTGCAGACGGTGCTGCCGCTGAACGTTGATTCGACCAAAGGGATAAAACTGACCACCGCCTTATATTACACACCTGACGGACGCTCCATTCAGGCCGAGGGAATTCAGCCGGATATTGTTGTCAAGCGCGCCAGGGTAACCCCGATTGATACTCCTCAGCAGCACAAGGAGGCAGACTTGCAACGGCATTTAGGCAACGGCAATAAGGCGACCAAAGGCAACAATACCAAAGGCCAGTCAGATAACAGTAAAAAAGAAACGACTGATATGCTGGCGCAAGATTATCAGCTGAACCAGGCTTTAAATGTGTTGAAGGGCATGCATATCAACGCCACGACCACCAGCAAGCCCAAGGCGGAAAAAACGGCGGCACTGAAGGCACCAAATGCATCAAAAGCCTCCCGGTGAGCGTGACGCTGGCCGGAACACGCCCCGGCCAGAAAACCGGGCTTCTTCCGACTGGTAACAAATAATCAAAGACGATGGCTGTTCATTTGCCTCATCCCAATCTATTTTCTAATTAACCCTCTTTGATTCAACCTGACCACCGCGTCGGGTCACGCAACAGGCAACGCTCATCGAAACCACCTTGCCACCAGCTAAGTATTTGCAACCAGATAATCTGAGTATATACCGATATAATACCCAATCCTTCTCGCTGTTAGACTTAGCGCCGACTATTGATTCGTAGTGGATTAACCCATGCAAATTGAAAATATGCCCAACTACGGTGCTGTGCCACCTGCTGAGATGGCTAAGCTGGCTGAGCAAGCCGTCCTTGGCAAAGCGAAGAAGCACCCTGAAATAACTGTTATTCTCGCCATCATGGCGGGGGTTTTTATTGCCATCGCCGGGATGTTCTACACCGTGGTTGCCGCCGGTGCCCAAAGTGCCCCTTATGGCCTGGCTAAACTGGCTGGCGGCATTGCTTTCAGTACCGGCCTGATGTTAGTGATACTGTGTGGTGCCGAGCTGTTTACCAGCAGCACTCTGCTCCTGATGGGCAAGGCCACCGGCAAATTAAAAATGCGCAACATCATCAAAAACTGGGGTCTGGTTTACGCTGGCAATTTTGTCGGCTCGATGCTCTTTGCCGTACTGGTGGTTGTCGGCGGTGTCTGGCAAGGTGGTAACGGCCAGGTTGGTCTATCGGCTCTTTACATCGCCAAGGCCAAACTGGGCCATCCATTCCTGCAGGCATTGGTTCTGGGCATTTTGTGTAATCTGTTGGTCTGCCTCACCTACTGGATGAGCCTCAGCGCCCGCACTGCAGCCGGTAAAATGATGGCCTGCATTCTTCCTGTGGCGGCGTTTGTTGCAGCAGGCTTTGAGCACTCCGTAGCCAATATGTATCTGCTACCTGTCGCTTATATGATCAAATTCATAGCCGGCCCAGAGTTCTGGCAGGCAATCGGCTACACGGCAGCTGAATTTGACAAGATCAACCTGTCTTACATACTGATGAACCTGATACCGGTGACCATCGGTAACATCATCGGCGGTGGTGTTATGGTTGGCCTGAGCAAATGGTTCGTTCACTTGCGCGTTAAAGGGTAACACGCCTCCCGCCTGATCCCGTCGTTACTCGCAAAGCAGGTAAATGATCAGGCACAGGATGCTCAGCCGCTTAACAGAACCCGGTGATATACCCAAAAGCCCTACCTGAAGGGACGGGGCGATTCTCGCCTGGATTCTATACCCGTCGCCTTTCAAGCTGCTACTTTAGTTGGCTGCACTTGTGCCCTTTAGGGTATTCGCCCGGCAACTGCTCCATGCGTTGCCCTACCTCCTGCATCCATGCAGTCGTCATCCCGGTCACACAGTATTTCTATGCTCCCGGGGCCTCGCTCATTTGCCGCCTCGAATCAACTTGAAATCCATTGGGTATATTCGCTATTTATCACACTTCTTCCGCTTCTATTTTAACTTTGCCTCGACACCCGGCCCTGAGCAGAACGTCGACCATACCCTCACGACTATCAAGGGCAGCCATCGCAATCGCTGACAACCCCTCCCTGTTGCAGCAACTAATGTCAGCCCCAGCACGGATCAGATCACCGGCAATCTGATCCTGGCCTGTGCGAACTGCCGCCATTAAGGGTGTTTCACCACTTTGGTCAACCAGATTGGGTTTCCCCCCAGCCTTGAGCAAGGCGAGAACAAGCTCCCGATGGCCAGCTTGTACAGCAAAATGCAAGAGCATCGTACCGTCTTCCCGGCTACAGTTGGGATTTGCCCCGGCTTCAAGCAACATAATGATAATGCCCTCAAAGCCTTTCTCCACCGCCAGGCGCAGCGGTGTGAAGCCATCCAAGTAAACATTAGGGTTAGCATTGAATTTGAGCAGAGTCCGCACTATACCTTCATGGCCTTCGAAGACGGCATTCGATAGCGGAAACCACCCTTTGCTACAGCAGGCATTGGGATCTGCACCAGCAAGCAGCAGGGTATTGACCACGCTTTCGTGCCCTAACTGGGTGGCGGCAGAAAGAGGCGTCCAGCCATTTTCACAATAAGCACTGGGGTTGGCTCCAGCCTCCAGCAGTACCTTGACGATATCAGCGTGACCATTAAAGGCAGAGACGTGGAGCAGACTGACAGCCTCCCCTGCATTTGCCGGGCGAAACCCCTGGACGACCAGATTTTTATCAGCTTGCAACATTGACTTGATCAGTTCACAGTTGCCTGTCCGGCAGGCAAGCATTGCTGTAGACTCGCAATAAGGGGACACTTCACACAGCCTGGAACCATCCTGACGAAGCAGAGGAAACGGATACTTCTGGCATATCAGGCAGACTCGCCTATCAGCCGGAGTTTGATCAAAATGGGCGGCAAGACAGTCAAGATGAAAGCGGTGCTGGCAGGCAGCGACAACGACCTCAAACCTCCCGAACCTGGGACTCTCCTGGTCGCAAAGGCAATAAACAGGATTGATATCCGGTGCCGTTACGGCAGCTTGAACACCTTTCACAGCATCAGCACTCCTGTGTTGTTTTCTATTTTTGACCAGAAAAACCAGAAAAGTTCATAGTTTCAGCAAATGGCAGTAAAAAACCACGTTTCAAGACACTGACTTTAAGACAGGCAGCAACATGGCCAATTGTGTATCCTTGCCATGCAAGCAAAACAAACAGGGGGACTGATGAAATCAGTAGCAATATTTTGTGGTGCCAGCAGTGGGCGTCAGGAGGCATATCGCCTGGCTGCTGAGCAGCTGGTGGACACCTTGTTGGCACAAGGCATCACTATTATCTATGGCGGCGGCAATATTGGCCTGATGGGTGCTGTTGCCGATCGGGCGCTGGCCGGTAAGGGGCATGTCATCGGGGTAATTCCTCACAGCTTGGTCGAGCAGGAACAGGCGCACGACGGGCTCAGCGAGCTGATTCGTGTGGATGATATGAACACCCGCAAGCAAAAAATGAGCGAGTTGGCCGACGGTTTTATTACGCTCTCCGGCGGTGCTGGCAGTATGGATGAGTTATTTCAGGAAATTGCCCATCGTCAGGTAGGTTACCATGGTAAACCCTGCGCTATTCTGAATACCGTCGGCTACTATGACCACCTGCTGGCCTGGCTGCAAACGGCAGTGACTGAAGGGTTTATCAGCCGCTACTGGTATGATCAGCTGGTGGTTGAGCACTCGCCTAAAGCACTGGTACAACGGTTGCTCACGACCAATGGGGCAGAGTGAGCCAGGCAGCCAATATTGAACGTGTGTCGTTAATATGCGTCAGATCAGTACACACTCTGACGCCATGCAATTTCCGACATCCGTTTGAACTGATCCCCGTGCATTCGTTACACTTTGGGTTTTCAGGCTCAGCAGCCTTCAGTTTTTAACCACCGCGTTATATAGCCAATGGATTTCATGTTGCTACGCGGCGGCAATTGAGCGAAGCCTCGGGAGCGTAGAAATATTACGTGACTGGGGTGAGCGAATGCAGCCAACAAAGTAGCAACTTGAAAGGCGACGGGTATAAAGCGAGCAGTCAGCAAGGACTCATGGTAACCAACGACTACAACGCCGAAGCAATTGAAGTACTCAGTGGCCTCGACCCGGTGCGCAAGCGCCCCGGCATGTACACCGACACCACCCGGCCCAATCATCTCGCCCAGGAAATCATCGACAACAGCGTGGATGAGGCACTGGCAGGATTCGCCAGCCACATCAAAGTCATCCTGCACAAAGACCAGTCGCTGGAAGTAGAGGACGATGGCCGTGGCATGCCCACCGACATTCACCCGGAACACGGCATCACCGGCATTGAGCTGATCCTCACCCGGCTGCACGCCGGCGGTAAATTCTCCAACAAGAACTACCAGTTCTCCGGTGGCCTGCACGGGGTTGGTGTCTCGGTGGTCAACGCCCTGTCCAGCCGGTTGGAAGTCACCGTTCGCCGTGGTGGTGTGGTGTCGTCCATGAGCTTCAAAGACGGTTACAAAGACGAGGACCTACACGAGACTGCCACCTGTGGACGTCGCAATACCGGTACTAACGTTCATTTTTGGCCCGACGCCAGCTACTTTGACTCGCCACGCTTTTCCATCCCCCGGCTGATGCACATTCTGCGCGCCAAAGCCGTTCTCTGCCCCGGCCTGCGCATTGAGTTTGTTGACAAAATTTCTGACGACATCACCGAGTGGTACTACGAAGACGGCCTGAACGATTACCTGAAAAGCGCCACCCGCGGCTTTGCCACCCTGCCCGCCGAACCGTTTACCGGCGCCCTGAAAGGCAGCAGCGAAGCGGTGGATTGGGCGGTGCAGTGGTTGCCCGAAGGCGGTGAACTGCTCACCGAAAGTTACGTTAACCTGATCCCGACCCCACTGGGCGGCACCCACGTCAATGGCCTGCGCACCGGCCTGCTCGAAGCGATCCGCGAGTTTTGCGAATTTCGTAACCTGCTGCCCAGAGGCGTCAAACTGGGTCCGGACGACCTGTGGGAAAACTGCGCTTACGTACTCTCGGCCAAACTGGCTGACCCACAGTTTTCTGGCCAGACCAAAGAAAAACTCTCCTCCCGAGAGTGCGCGGCGTTTATTTCCGGGGTGGCCAAAGATGCCTTCAGCCTCTGGCTGAACCAGCATACCGCCGAAGGCGAACTTCTGGCCGAGCTGTGCATCAGCAACGCCCAGAAGCGGATGCGCAAAGCGAAAAAAGTGGCCCGCAAAAAAGTGACGCAAGGCCCTGCCCTGCCGGGCAAACTGGCCGACTGCGCCAGCCAGGATTTGAGCATGACCGAACTGTTCCTGGTGGAAGGTGACTCCGCCGGCGGTTCTGCCAAACAAGCCAGGGATCGCGAGTACCAGGCGATCATGCCGCTGCGCGGTAAAATCCTCAACAGCTGGGAAGTGGACTCCTCCGAAGTGCTCGCCTCCCAAGAGATACACGACATTTCTGTAGCACTGGGCGTCGATCCGGCGTCAGATAACCTTGACGGCCTGCGCTACGGCAAAATCTGCATCCTCGCCGACGCCGACTCGGACGGCCTGCACATCGCCACCCTGCTCTGTGCTCTGTTTGTGCGCCACTTCCGACCCTTAGTGGAACAAGGCCACGTTTACGTGGCCATGCCGCCGCTGTACCGCATTGATGTGGCCAAAGACGTCTACTACGCGCTGGACGAACGAGAAAAAGAAGGCATTCTTGAGCGCATTCAGGCGGATAAAAAGAAAGGCAAGATCAACGTCCAGCGCTTTAAGGGTCTTGGCGAAATGAACCCGTTACAGCTGCGTGAAACGACCATGTCTGTTGACACTCGCCGTTTAGTGCAACTCACGCTGGACGATGAAGAAGATACCACCGCGCGTATGGATATGCTGCTGGCGAAAAAACGCAGCGGTGATCGCAAGTCATGGTTGGAGTCGAAGGGGAATTTGGTGGAGATAGTTTGATGCTGTCGGAGTACCCCATCTGTAAATTGGCAGATCTTCAACATAAATTGAACAGGACGGAATCGCTACGCAGGTCTGATTTTTAGCAACTTTTTGGCAATATCAGACAGAATAACCCACAGCAATTGTGACCCAACTGTTCGACACCTCTTTCGGCTACCCTGTGCTGATAGTCGCCCCCCCCTGTTCTGATTTCAAAATTCAGTTGGGGCGACAACTATGCTGACACAGGGGGGCCACCTATTCCGGCACACCCGGCAACCCCTTTTCAAACCGTAGCCTCTCTACCTCTGACTCTGAGCCATTACCTGATCCAACTGACTAAACTTGACCCCGAAACCAAAAGCACGCATAACGTCGTCCGTTGGCTCGCCTGTGGCAGTCTTTTGAGGTAAAAACAGTATGGAACCGATAAGCCGGCAAGACGTGGAAAAAATCATGCAGTGGGGTAAATCGCTGTCGGAAGAACAGTGTACCCGCCTGCTGGATCATTTTGAGAATTATCAGAGCCAGCTGTATAACGCCATCTACGGTGAATTGTCCGATGCCATTGCAGCAGTCAATCTCGATATGGCCAACTTGTTCCTTGATCTGCGCTTCGATATTTTCCTGATATATAACTGGGTGGAGGGTGATATACCCCGAGAACCAGAGGACAAGCAGTGGCTAACGTCAAAAATAGCACTGCTGGATGCCGAGTTAAAGTCGCTAAGCCCCGAAAGCGCAATGGACACAAAACTGTCTGTGGCCCTGAATGAACGGTTTGTTGCCCGTTGCAAAGAATCCGGCACACCGTTGGGGCTGTTGAGTTGCCTCAATGATGAAGTCCACCGTTATGCCAGTTTTAACCCGGCACGGGTTCCCGCCATCTCGTTGACCAACAATTTGCTCTTTGCCGTAGTCCGCATGATGGACAGCGTCTACGAATACCAGCCAGAATCACTTGCCAGCCTGCCAGAAAAAAGCATTAGCACGTTGTCGTATACCAATCGGGCCGGCAAGACGTATTTTCTTTATCAAGGTGTGACCCGCACTGGCAAGCCTCGCTTCTATTTTTCGAGCAAAGAGAAAACTGAGGCAGAGTCAGTTCATTCGATCCCTGATGGATACGAAATCTATGAACGCCCTGAAAGCGGCCAGGTCTTCCTGCGCAAAGCGATGCTCAGGTTGATATCGGAAGATGAAAGCAGTGCATAGCTTCTGCACTGAGCGCCCTGAAAGAGCCCTTCTGTTACGTAATGGATTGCCAGAAGCAGTATGTGACCATTTTCGAGTCTGCTGCTGTTGGTACGGCAAAAGAGATGAGAAACACCGGATGGCTCAGGAACCCGAGCCCGGATCAGCTGGCACAGATGGCCAGACAGAGCCATTTTTTACCAGTCCTGAGGTTTGAGTTGGTTGACAAAAAGAAACGACAGTTTCGTGCCCAGCGCTTCTGCTTTATGGGTCGGATTGAGACTTGGATATCTCTGGGCGACCGGGGAAAGTTACACGCATTGGCCAGCCAATACATCCCCTTGCTGGGTACGGATGAACTTTACCAAGCGCCATATGGTTTTATGGGATAACGTCCCCTTGAAAACTCAAGGCAACACTGGACAACAATAACACGCTCAACGATGATCCCTGCCTGATAACAGTTTCAGGCAACCAGACTTATGGCAGCAAAATACGGGAAAACCTGGTGGGGTGAGCAGTGGCTCGAAGCGTTCAACGGGATTGATTACAGCAGCCGGCTGCCCCGGGGGCGCCGTTATGCCGGCAATGGCTCTGTGCGCAACATTAATGTCTCCGGCAGTGGGACTGAAGCAGCTGTGCAGGGAAGCAGACGAACACCTTACAAGGTAGAGGTTCGGTTGCCGGCTTTTTCGACCAGAGACCAGAAGAAGATCATTGCCACCATCAGCCAGAATCCCGCTGTACTGGCCCGTCTGTTAAGCCGGCAACTGCCGGAACAAACGCTGGCTCTGCTAAAAGAACAAGGCATTCGTGTGTTCCCGGCCAGCTGGAAAGATATGAATGCTCGCTGCTCCTGCCCGGACTGGGCCATGCCGTGCAAACACATTGCCGCCGTCATTTATCTGATTGGCAACGAAATCGATAAGGACCCGTTTCTGGTATTCCGGTTGCGAGCCATGGATTTGCCCAAAGCCATTGAGAAAGCATCCGGCCTGAATCTGGCCAAGCTGGATAGCCTGCCCAACGTATTGGACGACTGGCAGGCAGAACCGGTGATTGAGAACTGGTCTATCCCTGAATCGCCCGCCTTTGAACAGTTCGACCTGGCCACAATCGAGCCACTGGGCGAGCGTATTTTCAGTATCCTTAGCCCACAGCCGCTGTTTCATAATAAAGATTTTCATCAGATCATGGTCGGCATTTACAGACGCTCGGCCAGATTGGCGGGGAATGTGGACAAACTGATCAATCCAACATTCTCCAACGCGGTGCCACTCAAACGGCAAACCAAGACCAAAGCCAAAACTGAGGACGCATCAGCAGGTGAATCAGGCATTGATATCAGCGAGTTTGACCGACTCCGCCTGGTGGTGAATGAGTCCGGTTGTTTTGTGATGGCAGACGTCGGCAGCCGTGTTGATCACCCACAAAATTCAAATGAATGGTTCGCGCTGCTGAGCAAGCTGCACATCAGCCAAAGCCCGGAAACCAGTCGCCATTATCACCACGCCCTGATGTGGCTTCAGCTTTACCGGCTGGCACTGAAGCTGGTCGCCGAGCAGGCTTATGTACCCAGAGTCCATCAGCACTCCGGTGACTTTACCGTGATCCGCCAACAACCGGCGTTACTCAGTGAACCAGTCAAAGCCCTGCTGCTGCCTTTATACGACCTCTGCCCACCAGATTTGGTGACGCTATCCCATACGCCGCCTCGCAAGAAAAAGGCAGTTGAATGCTTTGCCGATGGGCAGACCCAAGTGGATACCGCCCTGCACGGGCTGATCAGTCATATTACCGAGGTCGCACTACAACAATCGTCAGGTAATCTGATAGTAGACGACATTGCTTTATTATTTTTTACCAGCGAACCCTGTCGTTTCAACCGCTTTGAAGATCAGCAGTACCCAAGAGTGATGCGGGACTGGTTGCACCGGCTTTATCTGGGCGAGCGTCAGCATCGATTGTATCTGGTCGTTCGTGAGTTGGACGACGACTTATCGGTAGACGTTCAGGTTGAACAAAAAGGGCAGCTGACACCACTCACTGTTCTGCTGGGCAATGACCGATTGGCCGATGTGCGGATGAGCGCACTGACCGACCTGGCCCTGCTGGCGGATTATCTGCCGGATATTGAGCGTCTGTACCAACAAGACGCAGACCAATCGCTGGTTTACTCCCTGGCCGAGTTTACGCCGGTATTGTTACAGACGCTGCCGGCCTTGCACATGCTCGGCATCCAGTTGGTGTTGCCCAAAGGGCTGCGCAACCTGGCCTATCCACAGTTGAGCCTCTCCCTCGCCAAGAGTGACAGTGGCAAACCGGTCAGTTACCTGAATCTGGATCAGCTGTTGCGCTTTAACTGGCAGGTGGCGGTGGGCGATAAGCGAGTCTCGGCCGACGAGTTTACCGAGCTGGTGAAAAACGCTTCCGGGCTGGTCAAAATGCTGGATCAGTACGTGATGCTGGGTAACACCCGGCTGCAAGGATTGTTGAAAAAACTGAGCTCATTACCGGAGTCCCTCTCCCGCATCGAGTTACTGCGAGCCGGTCTCACCGGTGAGCTGGACGGAGCCGCCGTCGATCTCGGTGACAGCGCCAGAACACTGTTCGACCAACTGCTGAGCAGTGAGCCAACGCCATTGCCTGAGGGCTTGAATGCCCAGCTAAGACCGTATCAGCAGCGCGGCTTTGAGTGGCTGGCTCAGAATGCCCGCATCGGTTTTGGTTCGCTCATTGCCGACGACATGGGTCTGGGTAAAACCTTGCAGGTGATTTCATTTTTGCTGCACCAACAGCAGACCGGTCAGCTGGACAAACGCAAAGCACTGGTTGTTGCCCCCACATCGCTGCTGACCAACTGGCGCAAAGAGATTGAACGGTTTGCCCCTGCGCTTAAAGCCCAGATTTATCACGGCAGCCAGCGGGAACTGAACGACAGTGAGCACGATATCATTCTGACCAGTTATGGTCTGGTTCGTTCCGACAGCGCCCATCTTGGCAAGATCAACTGGCGCACTCTGGTGATTGATGAAGCCCAGAATATCAAGAACCCGGGCAGTCAGCAGACCAAGGCCATCAAGAAACTGAAGGCCGATATCCGCATTGGCATGAGTGGTACGCCAGTGGAAAACCGCCTGCGGGAATACTGGAGCCTGTTCGACTTTACCAACAAAAGCTACCTTGGCACCCAGAAGAAATTCACCGAAGAGTTTGCCTCCCCCATTGAAAAAGATCGGGATCAGGCGGCTCTGGACAAGTTCCGTAAACTCACCGGCCCATTTATCCTCCGTCGTCTGAAAACGGATAAAAGCATCATCACCGACCTGCCAGACAAAGTAGAAAGCAACCGCTACAGCTCACTGAGCAAAGAGCAAGCCTCGCTCTACCAAAGTACGGTCGATTCAATCATGGAGGAGCTGAACTCGGCAGAGGAAGGCATTGAGCGCAAAGGCGTCATATTCAAACTGCTCAACGCCCTTAAGCAGATCTGCAATTCACCGGCACAGTTTCTCAACCATAAGCAGGCCGCAACCAGTGAATCGGGCAAGCTGGCTACTTTTGTCGAGATCGTCCGTGAAGCCATGGTGGCCGAAGAGAAAGTGCTGATTTTTACTCAGTATACGACCATGGGCAAATTGTTGATGGACTCCCTGCAACGGGAGCTGGGCTTAAATATTCCGTTTCTGCACGGCGGGCTGTCGCGCAAACAGCGCGATGATTTGGTGGATAACTTCCAGAACGATTTTCGCACCCGAGGCATGATTCTGTCGTTAAAGGCGGGAGGAACCGGCCTTAACCTAACCGCCGCCAGCCAAGTGATTCATTATGATCTCTGGTGGAACCCGGCGGTGGAAGCCCAAGCCACCGACCGCGCCTACCGGATCGGGCAGAAACGCAATGTCCAGGTGCACCGACTGATTACTGAAAACACCTTTGAAGAGAAGATTGACGCTATGATCCAGAGCAAGAAAGAACTGGCCGATTTGACCGTAGCCAGCGGCGAACGGTGGTTGACCGAGCTGTCTGATGCCGAGCTGAAAGCGCTGGTGGCCTTGTCTTAAGAAGAGATAAAAACGTTTGGCTCTTTTGAAAAATGAGTGGGCCTGATGTGCGGGTGCGAAAAAACACCCACACACTCAGCCTGCTAACTGATATCGCTGATTGGCTATAATCAACGGTAAATTGTCTTGTATGTCTGGCAGTTCAGGAAGGCGACGAGGATAGCCTCGCCTCCTGCCTGATGGTACGTCAGGCCGATGATTCCCCTGAGCTCTCAAGAGACACACCAAGCTTTCCCTTCTACACTCACTCTTCCCTCACAACTCATACCTCACATCTCACACACCAGCTTCACGATTAACCGGATATCAGCTACCGGGGAACCCTTATCCCGCCCGGCACCCCGTTGGGGCTTAACAGGATCTGCCAGAGTTGTATATTCCGGGCACGAAATCCCCCGGCGCAGGACAGCAGATAATAGCGGAACATGCGATAAAACTTATCGCTGTAGTTTTCTTTCAGCTTTGGCCAGCTGGCCTCAAAGCGTTTTTCCCACGCCATCAGGGTTCGGTCATAATCCGCCCCGAAGTTATGCCAGTCTTCTGCTACGAACAGGCCTTCAATGCTTCGGGTCACCTGTTGCATTGACGGGAGGCAGCCATTAGGAAAAATATATTTTTCGATCCACGGATTGACGCTCAGGTTAGTTTGCAAACTACCAATGGTGTGCAGCAAGAACAACCCGTCGTCGGCGATTATTCTTCTGACAACCCCGAAGAACGTATCGTAGTTGCGGGGGCCAACGTGCTCAAACATACCCACGGAGACAACGCGATCAAACTGTTGCCTCAAATCCCGGTAGTCCTGCAGCCGAATATCAACATCAAGCCCTTTGCATCGTTCACTGGCCAGCCGATGCTGTTCTTTGGAGATGGTAATCCCCACCACAGAAACACCATACCGGCGAGCAGCAAACTCAGCCATACCGCCCCAGCCACAACCGATATCCAGAAGTGTCATGCCGGGTTCAAGTACCAGCTTGCGACAGATCAAATCCAGCTTGGCCTCCTGGGCTGCTTCCAGATTATCGGCCTCTTTCCAGTAGGCGCAGGAGTACTGCATCCATGGGTCCAGCATGACGGCAAAGAGGTCGTTCCCCAGATCGTAATGCACCTTGCCGACAGTCCATGCTCGCTGAGCAGATTGCAAGTTGGTAAGACGCGCCCAGATGAGACTGAAGATCATCGAAAACTGCTGCGGTAACTGCTCATCCAGTTTGGCCGCTACCAGGCGGGTAAACAGCTGATCTAGCTGTTCACAATCCCACCAGCCCTCCATATAGCCCTCCCCAAATCCTATAATGCCATCCTGAAGTACTCGCTGATAGAAATCGGGATTAAGCACTTGAATATCCCAGGGTTGTGGGCCATTGAATCCGACCCCGGCAGTTGCCGCCAATTGCTGGACCAGGCAAGCACAACGATCATTTGCTCTGGAATAATTGGAGAAGAAGCTCATAACTGTATCTCAATTATTAAAAAAAGATCCGGATTGGCGAAAGCATAAAAAGCTGAAAAACACTCAGAAAACAGCGGAACAAATAACCAGGAATAAATAATTTTTAAAAACATTCTTAAAAACAGAAGTATAGCGAATCCCATAAACTGGACAGACAGCTAAGTTAAGTTTTCTGGCTGTAACATGACCCTTCAGGAGGAAGTCATGACAG
>JAKROC010000329.1 GCA_024509075.1 Endozoicomonas sp. | reverse complement strand
GGCACCCGAGGGCATAAAGGCTTCGCTCATTATGCCGCCTCGAATCAACTTGAAATCCATTGGGTATATGGTGGTAGCCGTCTGATAGCGGCAGCGAGAGAATCGGCGTTCGCACCGGCCATTTATGGCATTGTTTTACCTGTTTTGATGTATTGTATTATTCAACTCACTTAGCACGAGTAATTTCAATGTCACAGTACGTTTATACCATGAATCGGGTGAGCAAGGTCGTGCCCCCGAAGCGTCAGATTCTCAAAAACATCTCCCTCTCCTTCTTCCCCGGCGCCAAAATCGGTGTTCTCGGTCTGAACGGTGCCGGCAAATCCACGCTGTTGCGGATTATGGCTGGTGTCGATCAGGAGTTCGACGGTGAAGCCCGTCCACAGCCCAACCTGAATGTGGGCTATCTGCCTCAGGAACCGGAGCTGGACCCGAACAAAACCGTGCTCGAAGTGGTTGAAGAGGCGCTCGGCGAAGTCAAGGCCGCCCAGCAGCGACTGGATGAAGTCTATACAGCCTACGCCGATCCGGACGCTGACTTTGACGCCCTGGCCACCGAACAAGCCCGTTTGGAGAATATCATTCAGGCCGCCGATGCCCATAATCTTGAGCGCAAGCTGGAAGTGGCTGCCGACGCCCTGCGCCTGCCCGAGTGGGACGCGCTGATTCAGAACCTCTCTGGCGGTGAGCGTCGTCGTGTGGCCCTGTGCCGCTTGCTACTGTCAAGCCCAGAGATGCTGCTGCTGGATGAGCCCACCAACCACCTGGATGCCGAATCCGTAGCCTGGCTGGAACGTTTCCTGGTGGAGTACCCCGGCACTGTGGTAGCCATCACCCATGACCGTTACTTCCTTGATAACGCCGCCGGCTGGATTCTGGAGCTGGACCGTGGCGAAGGCATCCCTTATCAGGGCAACTACAGTTCCTGGCTGGAGCAAAAAGAGCAGCGTCTGGAGCAAGAGCAGAAACAACAAGACGCTCGTCGTAAAGCCATGGAGCACGAGCTGGAGTGGGTTCGTTCCAACGCCAAGGGTCGTCAGTCCAAGTCCAAGGCGCGTCTGGCCCGTTTTGAAGAGATGCAGTCCCAGGACTTCCAGACCCGCAACGAAACCAACGAGATCTACATTCCACCCGGCCCGCGTCTCGGCGATAAAGTCATCGAGGTGAAAAACCTGCGCAAA
This sequence comes from Endozoicomonas sp., assembly GCA_024509075.1. Taxonomy (GTDB): domain Bacteria; phylum Pseudomonadota; class Gammaproteobacteria; order Pseudomonadales; family Endozoicomonadaceae; genus Endozoicomonas. The sequence goes on along the minus strand of JAKROC010000329.1, from coordinate 946 downwards.
GGGTTCGGCGACCGGCTGCTGATTGATGACCTGAGTTTCAGCATTCCCAAGGGTGCCATCGTCGGAATTATCGGCGGTAACGGTGCCGGTAAATCCACTCTGTTCAAGATGATCACCGGTCAGGAACAGCCGGACTCCGGTACCGTTGAGCTGGGTGATACCGTTAAAATCTCCAACGTGCAGCAGCTGCGCGATGAACTGGACGACAGTAAAACAGTATGGGAAGCCATTTCCGACGGTCAGGATATTCTGCGCATCAACAACTACGAAGTATCTTCCCGTGCTTATATCGGTCGCTTTAACTTCAAAGGCGGCGATCAGCAGAAACGTGTGGGCGAACTGTCCGGCGGTGAGCGTGGGCGACTGCAACTGGCGGCCACATTAAAAGACGGTGGCAATGTACTGCTGCTGGACGAACCCTCCAACGACCTGGACGTAGAAACCCTGCGCGCCCTGGAAGAAGCCCTGTTGGCCTTCCCCGGCTGCGCCATGGTGATCTCCCACGACCGCTGGTTCCTGGACCGGGTAGCGACGCACATTCTGGCCTACGAGGGCGACTCCAGAGTTACCTTCTTTGAAGGCAACTACACCGAGTACGAAGCATCGCTGCCGGAAGAGCAGAAGTTGCAGCCCCACCGTATGAAATACAAACGTATTGACGGTTAATTCCGCGGCCAGCTCGAGCCATTGCGGTAAGACTTTCTAACGCCGGCCTCCTTGGGGTCGGCGTGCAGTGCAGTTATGTTATTATCCGAATTAAAACTGTCGTTTATGGATACTGCGAAATCGCCACATACACCGCGATGTCACCAAAGCCGACCAAATTTGCCCGTCCATTGCCGTTTACATCGCCAAACATGCGCGGGTTATTCGCCATGGTCCAGCCCTGGTAATCAGAACCACCTGCACAGCAGGTGGTATGATGAAAGCCCCCCGAGGGGGCTAT
>JAKROC010000328.1 GCA_024509075.1 Endozoicomonas sp. | reverse complement strand
AGATTTTCACCTGCCAGAGAGTGGTTGGCATCAATCACTATCTGATCGTTCTCGTCATCAATGGCAACCACAGTGACAATGCGCGGGCCGATGGCAGTGTCAGCGTGGAACTGGTTGCCCACTTCGACAGAGTGTTCGCCAAATTGGTCTCTGGGCACCGGCTGAACCAGACTCTCATCGAACTCGCCGTAGGCTTCCGCTGGCTCAACCACGACTTCAAATTTGTCGCCAGCCTGCCTACCTTCCAGTGCATTTTCCAGCCCTTCGACAATATTGTGCTCACCGTGAAGATAAGCCATAGGGGACTCGCCTTCAGAGCTGTCGAGAACTTCGCCCTCATCATTTTTCAGGGTGTAATGAAAAAGGACTACTCTCTCTTTGGCTATCTTCATCTGCCTGTGCCTTTAAAAAGTGAACGTGTATCTTAACTGCCATTGCTTGTGCTAGCCAGAAAACTGACAATAAATGACTGTTTTGGCAAAAATGCCGTAACCCCCCAGTATGACCTGACATATGCGGTTGGAAGGGCGGAGATAAGACATCAACACGCTCTATTCTGGTGGCGAGAGAGTGTTACGAGAAAAGAGATGAATGAGGTTTTTGATGAGTGCACGATGCAGCTGGTGTCAGGGTGATCCGCTTTATATTCGCTACCATGATGAGCAATGGGGAGTTCCTTGCCATGACGACCGGGTGCTGTTTGAGTTTCTGGTGCTCGAAGGTGCTCAGGCCGGTCTCAGTTGGATCACTATTTTGAAACGTCAGGAGGGGTATCGCAAGGCGTTTTACCAGTTTGATGTTGGGCAAGTTGCCAGCATGACGGAACAGGATGTGGCAAGACTGATGCAGGATACAGGGATTATCCGTAACCGACGCAAGATTGAAAGTGCTATTAATAATGCCAAGGCATTCATCAGGATACAGCAGGAGTTCGGCAGTTTCAGTGATTATCTCTGGTCTTTCGTCAGTCACCAGCCCATTGTTAACCATTGGAAAACTGTGGACGAGGTGCCTGCAACCAGTGATATTTCTGATTGCCTAAGTCGTGATCTGAAAAAACGAGGGTTCAGCTTTGTTGGTAGTACCATTTGCTACGCCTATTTGCAGGCAGTGGGATTGGTCAACGACCATTTGGTGGATTGTCCGTCTTACCATAAGTGATTTTTTGTGCAGGACACAACATAAGCTGACAAAAAATAAAACATAATTTGACAACGGAAGACTGACTCTAGGCTATCTGGCTTTTGAACGACAAGTGGCTCTTGGCACCTTTAAACTGGATACCTGGGGAACTGTCCTGAAATAACTTCCACAAATTGGGCTACACTGCGATCACTTACATTCGTGGCTTCATCCGTTATGGGCGACCAGAAAAAATACTCAAAAGTTGTCGAAAGACAGATGGTACGCTTTTACTGCTCCCTGAATGAGCGTGATCGCCGTCGCTATGCAGCCATTGAAGCTGGCAAACTGGGACATGGTGGCATTCAATACATTTCTGGGTTGCTGCGCTGCGATCGTAAGACCATTGCTCGTGGCATGAATGAACTCAACGAAGAGCAAGAGCTCGCTAAGCATTGCATTCGAAAGTCGGGGGAGGGGAAGATGAAAGCTAACGGTCGTACACCCAATATTAAAGGATAACCTGCTTGCTATTTTGCAGAACCACACCGCAGGGGATCCGATGAAAGAGGGTGTTCGCTGGATCAATCTCTCGCGCAGGGCGATTTCACGGGAGCTTGAAAAAACGGATACTCCTGCTGGTAAAAACGTTGTCAGCTCAATTCTTCGTGAACAAGAATTGAGACGATGGAAACCACAAAAATCCAGAACCATGGGGCAGCATAAGGATCGCAATGCGCAGTTTGAAAATATTGCCAGACTGAAGCAGGAGTACCTGGCTGTCGGAAAACCAGTTCTCAGCATAGATACCAGGAAGAAGGAGCTTCTGGGCAATTTCTATCATGAAGGTGTCACGGATAGCGTAGAACCGATTGTCATGAATGATCATGACTTTGTTAGTCATGGGAACGGCAAGGTAATCCCTCATGGCATCTACGATGTGGGTAAGAATGAGGTGATGATTAATTTGAACACCAGTAGTGATACGTCAGAATTTGCCTGCGAAAGCCTG
>JAKROC010000327.1 GCA_024509075.1 Endozoicomonas sp. | reverse complement strand
AGCCTGATGATGCTGACAAACAGGCTTTAATTGAAAAACAGGCGGTATGTTACACCATTTTTCTGCCCCAAGAGCGCTTCAAAGCTTCAATCCATTTCTGGCCCACCCACAACAAACGCGTGTATACCCAAATGATTTCAGGTTGATTCGAGGCAGCAAATGAGCGAATACCCTGAAGGGCATAAATGCAGCCAACAAAGTAGCAACTTGAAAGGCGACGGGTTCATGAGCTGATGCTTCGCAAGAATAAATGCTGTTCATTGCACAATGGGGCGGTACTTGTCAGTAATACACCTCCCCAGGCAAGATTATTCTCTTCCTTGCAAGAAGTTATGGAGATGCTGGAACTCTATTCTTTCATGTTCGATCAAATTTTCCGGATTACTACCAGTTAAGTTTTCGCCATGTCTCATGACACAGCCAAAACTCCCGATTGCCGGTATAGTTGCCAAAACCCCACTGATACCAAGCACTGCGGGAAGCGCTATCTCGCTACCACAGAAGGTAATGGCACAAGCACTGAACGCAAAGCACCCACCGATAAACTTACCAGGAATCTCACCAAGTCGGGCTCCGTTATAAAACCCCTGAACCGAATAATCCCATAGAGACCTGGACTGTTCCAGGCCAAAAAATCTCTGGGCTCTTACCCCCATACACTTGCGTGCCACAATGGCTGCTGTACCAACCAGCCCACCGACAGCCGAACCCACAACACCGCTGATAGCTTCGGCAGCAATGCTCGGATACTCAAAACTGTACATCAACATTAAGTACGGCAACTTATATACTGTCCGCCCAAAAACCTTAGCAGCCTCACCAAAGGCATGCATAGTCGTTGATGCCAGTGAGCTCTGGCAAGATGGGTGTGGGGCAAATTCACCTCCGACTGGACTCATTGTTAAACTCCGCTAAATGTCTGCTGGTTAATGATTCAAAAAACAAACCTAAACCCATATGCGCACAGACTAAATAACAAAACCGTCAGCAACACTGACTAAATCCGGAGCACTACGCCTGATGACACCAAAGTTACCAGCCGGAGAAACACCGATTATCATATTTGCTTTTTTTCTGGCCTCATCTGTATTGTTATTAATATACGCACATGAAATAAATCGGTATCTCTCGACACCACTTTTTCAAACGGCTGTTCCTGATGTCGTGATTTTGTCTTCAAGCACCTCACCAGTAGTGGCATTAACCACCATTTTGTGCCTGACGCGCTGGCCATCCAGAAAGATGATTTCTTTCACCAGCACATTGTTTTGCACTTGGCTACGCGTTTTCAAAACGACCATGCCACGGTATTTTTCCCGAGTATTTCTGATGATTTGCTCAAGGGTTATCTGCTTGCCATCAAGCTTGAGGTCATAGTTGTCTTCCCGCAACAAGCGCCCGGTATAAGCATCCATAGTCAGCTGCCGCCGCTTGCCCATCACCTGCTGGTGTGCCAGCTCAACAATATAGACCAAGTTACCATCCTGTCGCTGCAACTCAGTCTTCACCCGCCTCGAATTAGGGTACTGATGACTTAACCGAGCCAGAATTACCTCAAGGGGAAGGGGCGTTTGCATGGGAACATGCTCAATCTCCTTCCCGCTGACAGCATCATAAACAATACGCGTCCATTTATTGCCGGGGTCAGTAAAATCAATGATGTAGACCTTGCGGCCATCCTCCTGCACCAGACGGGAGGAGTGAATCACAATGTTACTGGCAAACCGGTGGCGGGCAGCGACGATCAGTTGATCCAGTGGCACTATCGGGCGTGGCCAGAGAATTTTCCCCGGCTGGGGCGCAGCCGGACAGGGGAGGACCAACACGACCGACAGGGTAAGGACAGGCAGTTTCAGTGTGATCATTTACGCCTCTTGTCGTCTGCCAAAAGCGCACAGAACTCCTGCATTCGGTGCTAAATAGAGAGCATGTCTTGCCAACAAATTTAGCAGAATCGCAGCAGACGCCCGTTTTTATCCCTTTGGGCGTACCACAATAATCTGTCAAACATTTCGCCAGGCGATAGAGCGTATGATCTAACGGTACAGCCTGTGCACCTCTTCAGCCAAAATGGTCAGTCCCTCTTCCATGCCAAAAGCGCACAGAACTCCTGCATTCGGTGCTAAATAGAGAGCATGTCTTGC
>JAKROC010000326.1 GCA_024509075.1 Endozoicomonas sp. | reverse complement strand
GGGTTAAATACCTCAAGATAGTGGGTCTTGTCGGCTTACTCCTGATTTTTGTCGTGTACAGTGGGGAAAAGGCTCAAAAGTGAGACGCTACCGCCCATAGATTATGCCATTGTCGTTTATAACGCCGGGGAGCATGGTTCCAGGTAGCTCGGGATGCAGCTTCTCTTAAAGAGCTGAGCATTGTACTGGGATTGAGAGTGCTGGCGCTAGCACCTCAAGCACTGTGGCTGGCTAATTCCTGCTTGATTGGTGGCAGTTATCGCCAAAGGTAAGGTTCATATAGAAAACAGCAGCACGGGCAGGGTTGGTCTTTTCTGTCTAAAAATAGTGGTCAGCAGGGGCATTAGACAAGAAATAGACTGTTTAAGACAATGGTCAGCCGGGGAAAATACAACCAATAGTACAACCAAACCCAAAAATCGCTGTAAACAAAAAGGCCTCTTTGGTCTAAATAGGATTCTAATTCTATGATTTTCATAGGAAAGTTTGGTGCCGGCACCAAGAGTCGAACTCGGGACCCTCTGATTACAAGTCTCTTATAATTATTTCCCGCAGATTACCATGTGATTTCATTGCTCTGCTCTATACCCCTTGTATTCTATGGTCTGTAGAACTTCTTGGTCCCATAGGGTACCATGAAGAACTACTGCATCCCGCCCGAAACGGGGACTAAAACGGGGACTAAAATCGAGCTTAGTCCCCACTTCCAAATCTAATAAAAAAATCGCCGCAGTTGGAGCCGTATACATGCCAAAGTACTCACCTGTCCAAATTGAAAATATGACCATCAATGGCGAGAAAAAGAGCAAGATCAGCGAGCCGTTGGGAGGCAAAGGGGATGGAACCTTGGTCTTTAAGAAGCAAAAGAGCGCGGTTGAAGCCTACTTCCGCTATCGTGATGGAGCCAAAGACAGCACTTTGTTCATCGGACGATACAGCAAGGTTGGTAAGGAAGGGTTTACTCTGACTGAAATCAGGGACAAAGCCAGAGAGTATGCCCGACTGAGGCGGGAAATAGCGCCGGTTGACCTGAAGGAGCATCTCAAGCTGGAGGAAGCCCGACGATTAAAGGAAGTCGCTGAGCAGAAACGTCAGGCTGAGATTGAAGCCAGCCGGGGCACTTTGGAAGACCTCTGCAACTTATACGTAGCCAGCCTTTACCGTCGTCAGGCAGCATCTGCCAGGGATGTGGAGTACTCAATCAAGCGCAACATCATCAAGCCTTTTCCAAACCTGGCCAGCCAAAGAGCCAACACCATGACTCCGGATGACCTGATCCCTCTGTTCCAGCGGCTGTTGGAGCGTGGCGTTACCCGAACCTATAACATCGTCAGAAGTAACCTCAAGGCGGCATTTAACCTTGGTATGCAATCAGATCACGACCCAAGGCAGCAGCTTGAGCATGGCAAACGCTTCAGCATCCAGTTTAATCCGGTGGATGCCATTCCAAGATACGCAGAATTTGATCGGGTCAGGAAGCGAACCCTCAGCAATGATGAGCTGTATCAAATGTGGCATTACCTTGAATCAGGCAAGCAAACATGGAGCCCGTTATATGGCCTACTGTTACGGTTTTGCCTGGCCTGCTTTGGCAATCGTCCTGAGCAGCTGAATGATCTCAAATGGTCTGACATTGATTTGGCCAAACGATCATTAAAGTTTGTTGATACCAAAGGCAAAAATGCTACCCCCAAAGAACGAGTAATCCCGCTAACAAACAGAGCGTTGGCTCTGCTGGAGCAAGCTCAAGCAATATCAGGCGGCTTTGAAGGTCCCTTTATCATTACCGGAGAATCGACCATCGACATACGAAACCTCGGTCGTTTTGTTGCTGCCTACAACGACTGGTTACAAGATGAAGCAATTGCACAAGGCAAAAAGCCACCAGAACGTTTTACTGCAAAAGATTTGCGCCGCACAGCCGCCCGCCTATTCACGGACTGCCGGGTGCCCCAAGAACATCGTTACCTGCTGCAAAGCCGCGAAGACGGTAGTGTTGAGTCCAAACACTATCTCCATGATGACAGGCTGGCGGAGAAGCGGGATTTTGCCAAAGTGTATGATGACTATCTGGGCAGAATCATTGAAGGCACGGCTAATGAGGAACCAGACAATGTGATTCAGTTCAAGGCAACGGTGCCCTCCATTGCATAAACCCTTTAACTGGATACA